>JAYTUR010000689.1:0-4937 GCA_043744475.1 Saprospiraceae bacterium
CTGTGATTGACCAATTCGTAGGTATAGCGGCGTGTAATACGCTCCAACTGGTCAACTGTATAGTTTTTAGGATTGATTCGGACACCGCCTTTTGCGCCGCCAAAAGGGACATCAACAAGGGCGCATTTGTAAGTCATTAGGGCAGCAAGAGCCATAACTTCCTCTTGGTCAACCGTCATTGCGTAACGAATACCACCTTTTGTGGGCATACGGTGATGGCTGTGTTGGGCGCGATAAGCTTCAAAAACTTCGACATCTTCGCCGATACGGACAGGGAAACGGATGCGTAAAACCGTGTTACAGGCTTTAATTTGGTCAAGAACACCATTTGGCAAACCTGTATAAGGGGCTGCTTTGGCAAAGTTCTGATTGACGCTCTCAAAAAATAAATTTGGTGCGTGGCTCATTCTAAATCTGAATTTTATAATTTGGTTAGTAAAAAAAATAATTGTCAATAGTCATTGGGTATTCAATGACATAATGACTATTGACTAATGACTATCAACTTCTTTTTCAAGTTTGCTCACTTTTCTATCAATATTTATTAAATACAAAACAATGCCTGTAAATATGATGGTAATAACCATGATAACGACATTCATACCCATGCCGCGATCGGGGTTGATGGGTGTAGCGGATTGTGCATTTAATAGATTGAAAATCAATAGATTGCAAATAGTTGTGATTGATATTTTTTTCATTTTTATTCTTATTTTTAAAATTTACTGGAAAGTATCCCCCCTCAGTATTTTTACTGTTTTTTCATATTTGTTGTGTTCCGAATTGGAGGTAAGGTATCTCTGGGTACAATGGTTTCTCCTTTACAGTTCGTAAAATAGACATATTGGAAATGGTCATAAAACCGATATACTTTACAACCATCGTGTTCAAAAAGATATTCGACATTATACGTTTTGTTATTTTTTGGTGGCTCAATAGTTAAGGGCACGCCCGTTTGACAAGCCGCAAAAATCGTTGTTATTGCTAAAAAAAATAGTTTTTTCATTTGAAAATGTCGAATTTTTGTTAAAAATGAGAATTTATACTGAGGGGGTAATTTTTTATTTACTCAATACTTTTTCCTTCACAACTTCAAATCTGACGACCAATGTGGCTATCCACAAGCCCAAAAGTATCCAACCAATGCAAGCGGGATAAAACACTATACGCATTGTATTGTCCATGTCCTGCGTGGCAATGGACGAATTGCCGCCGTTGCCGGGGTGACTGCTGCTTTGTGCTAATTTTGGAATGACATATAATAATGGTACGAGTGAAGCAAAAGAAAATATGCTGTAAACGGCTGAAATACGGGCACGGCGTTCAAAATCATCGAATGACATGCGTAAAATGAAGTAAGCCATATAAATCGCTAAGGCGGTATAAGTCATTAACAATTTGATTTCGTTTATTGGAAAAGGTTCGCCCCAAGCGTAATTTGCCCATGTGCCACCTGTCAATAGTCCCAATAAACCGAAAATAGTGCCTGTGCGGGTGAAACTGACGGCTTTTAGGTCGTTCATCAAGTCTTTTGTGCGTAGGAATTTGACGCTATAAAAAAGACCAAAACCGTATAAAGTGAACATCACAAACCACATCGGCACATGAAAATAGGTGTTGCGAATGGTCTCCCGCGTAAATTCAAGATTTGGAAAACTGAATTTTTTTGGACGTGATTCGATGTCCATTTCGGCGTTCCAAAGTGTTCTGCCCAATTCGGCATTCATACTGTCTTGCGCAATTTGAACGACGGTTTTGCGCAATAACAAACCTTCTTCGTCCGTATCGAGCACCAAATTGGCTTCTTGCAATGTTTTACTGAGGGGTAGGGTAGTCGGCAGTTGAAATGCAACATATAGGTGTGTATCGTCAAGCACCGATATTTTTTCTGCTTTTATGGGATAAACAGGCGGCAAACCACCTTTACCTCTGATGCTGTCAACAATTGTCAACCAACCATTGATATTTTTACTTTTTGTAAAAGCCGTATTATAACCAGTTGCTTTCACAACTAAGGGTTGGCCGACATGAGCTGTTTGAATAGCCTTCAATTGCTCGTCAACAAGAGCGGGTTTTAAGGGCGCATAAAGACCCAGAAAAATGGTATAAAGAATTAAAATGACGCTTAGAGCTTTCCACCAGTGTTTTTTCATAATTTTTAAATATCAATCCACGAATTTCACAAATTTAACGAAAAACAAATTAAATAATCATCATAAATATTTACTGTTTTTTTTCATAACTACTTGATATAAAATTATTTACAGAAATAACTGATGACAATAATTGACTAATGACTATTTAATCGCGCCAAAGGTAAGGAAAGAGAATAAAACATAAAGCAATTAATATCGCATCAATTGCACCGAGGGTCTGAATATCACTCACCCACGTCGAGGCTTTGGCGGCAATGGCGTTTTTGGAAAGGCGAATAAGTGTTATCAAAATGGGTAAAACGACAGGGAAACTGAGTATTGCCATCAAGGTCGCCGAGTTGTTGGCTTTGCCTGCAATGGCTGAAATAAAGGTAAAAGTGATAGAAAAACCGATTGAACCCAGCACAATTGCCCCAATATACTGCGGGGTGTCCAAAACAGGATTGCCGACCATCAGACCTAAAACACTGAATGTTAAGAGGTTGATTAGCAAGAGCATAAATATATTATAAAATATTTTTGACAATATAACAGCTGTTGGATTTGCCAATTGATAATAATACAATTGGCGTGCGGTATTTTCTTGAACAAAACTTTTAGCGACGGCATTGACAGACGCAAAAAGGGAAATTATCCAAAACAAAGCATTCCAAATATCGGGTAAGACTTTGACGAAAGATAAAAACACGACAAAAACCGTTGAGGTCACGTATAGTAATATGCCACCAAGCGCATATTTTTGTCGCCATTCGAGCATCATTTCTTTTTTAAAAAGAAAACTAATTTCTGAAATATAGGTCATTTTTTAGTGAATAGTGGATAATGGATAATGGATAATGGATAGCATTATGTCATAAATTATCCATTATCAACTATCCATTATTCATTAGAAAAAATTTATCTGGCAGTAGGCGGTTCATCATCGTCAGACATATCTGCTTTTTCAGAATTGTATCTGATGTCAAATTCACGATATTCTCCTTCATCAAGATAAGGCATCATTTCATGTAGCATTTCGTCTTCAAAATTTACTAGGAATAACTCCAAAGTTTCTTTTAACGATTTCCATTTTGTCGGATAACGCCGATGATAATAATCCATTTGAGGAAAAAAGTTCACTTTCAAAGCTTCATACATATCATTGGTCGCGTTTTTTAAGATTTCTTCAAACTTATTCCTATCCTTGTCATAAGGTGAAATTTCATTATCTGCCTCATCTTCTTCTTCAGCAAGTTTTTCAGGTTCTGGTTTGATTTCTTCCGTTTTTTCGACGACCTCTTTTTCTCTTTGAGCGGCTTTGGCTTTAATTCTTTTAACTTCCTCGATTCTTATACGTCTATTTTCATATTTTTCAGCAATATCTTCTTCCGTATCTTCGATGAATTGCACAAAAAGTTCGAACAAATCAATCGTTTCATCTGCTTGTATCTGTTCGATCAGTTCAAAATAACGGCTGCCCCAACCCTTCATTTTGCTGTAAATGCTTTCAACAGTTTTGGATAAGGGTGAATTTTTTCGCTTGTGATAATCTAAAAAATCTTTAAATTCAAAAAAAACGGCGGTGTCAACATTGTCAGCAAATTTAAGCGATGCATAAATTGACCCTTGATATTGGCGGTGTCCCAAATTGCCATAATCGTATTCTGTGCATTCAAAGTCAGGATATTGTTTTTCACGCTTTGCCATGTGCGTTTTTTTTTGGATATAAAATTAAGCATTAATCAATAAAGAAAGGCTCTTAAGTTCCTTTTCGGCGTCCAAAGTACAGTCATTTTTTTTTATTCGATTAATTCAGCTATATATTTTTCAAAATGCAGTGCTTCTTTTTGATCACTGATTTAACCGATACGACTGATTTACACTGTTTCCTCGGTTCAATCAGTTAAAATTAAGTTTGTCTAACTTTATTAGATTATAAGTCAAAAAGCAACGATTTCTATTAATTTTGGGTTTGAAAATTTAAAATTACACCTAACATGAAAAAAAAAATCACCCTTTTATGCGCTCTTTTGAGCTTTTCTTATGCCTTAAAAGCACAATTTATTACGATTTCAGAGGCGCGCGCCAAACCTATCGGAACTGTCGTCACAGTTAGAGGACGTGTCATTAACAGTTCGGAATTGGGCACAACCATTCGTTATTTTCAAGACGCAACAGGTGCTTTATGTGCATATTACTCAAGTACAACTGTACCTACATTTTCGACGACGAATCGAGGTGATTCAATTGAAGTCACGGGAACGCTAAAAGATTATCAAAATCTTTTAGAGCTCGACCCCATGACATCATTTAGCGCAATTGGTACAACAAAAGTTTTAGTATCCCCCCTCAGTATAACACCTGCTGGTATGGCTGAAGTGAATGAGTCGAAACTTGTCAAGCTGTTCAACGGACAATTTACAGGTGCTGGAACGCCTACTTTTGTCGGCAATACCAACTATAAATTCAATGTGGATGGAACTGAAATTCAAGTGCGCATAGCAACTGGTAGTGCTTTGGTTGGTAAGACCATTCCTTCTGTTTTGGTCAATTTAACAGGTATTTGTTCGCAATTTTCGACATCGTACCAACTTTTGCCAAGAGATGAAGTGGATATTGAATATCAAAGTATTGCCATCACTTCTCCCGTAAATGTGGCAGGTTTGACGGCAACAGGCTTCTCTTTAAATTGGCAAACGAATATCGAAGGCAGTTCAGAAATCCAATTTGGTACAACGACAGATTTAGGTGCAACGGTCATGGGAACGCCCAATACCAAGTCCCATTCGGTAACTGTTACGG
>JAYTUR010000690.1:0-4931 GCA_043744475.1 Saprospiraceae bacterium
CGGCATCTCGGTTGACCCCGACGTTGACCGTTTGGCTTTTGTCCGTGAAGACGGTGAAATGTTGGGTGAGGAATATACATTAGTTGCTATTGCCGATTATGTTTTACAAAATACAGAGGGGGGTGGTAATACTGTTTCCAACTTGAGTTCAACAAGAGCTTTGCGGGACGTGACAGAAAAACATGGCGGTCAATACGCAGCTGCGGCTGTTGGTGAGGTGAATGTGGTGACAAAAATGAAGGAAATAAACGCCATTATCGGTGGTGAAGGTAATGGTGGTGTCATTTATCCTGCTTTGCATTATGGTCGTGATGCCCTCGTTGGGGTGGCTTTGATGCTCACTTCATTGGCAAAATTCGATAAACCTATTTCGTTTTTGAAAAAAAGATTACCAGAATACGAAATTTCTAAGAAAAAACTCGATTTACCCGCCCACGCGAATGTTGATGATATTATCAACAAACTCGATGACAAATATAAACTCATGAAAAGTTGCCATCGCGACAGAACAGATGGCTTGAAACTCGAATTTAACGATGGGAACTGGATTCACATGCGTAAATCAAATACGGAACCCATCATACGTATTTATGCCGAAAGTACCTCTTCAGTTGTCGCCGATAATTTGATTCAAAAAATCAATCGCGACATTTATGAAATCTTAAATGAGATAAAAGGTTGAAGAATTATGAGTTATGAGTTATGAAAAAAGCGGCTTGTCAATTTACGATAAGCCGCTTTTTTCATAATTCATAACTCATAATTCATAACTCCTTATTGTAATAACAACTGATTTTGAAGTCGGTGTAAAACTTTTATCCGCAAAAGAATCAATGGGAATTAAGGCATTGGCTTCTGGAAAATACGTCGCCACATCGCCTTGTGGAATATCAAAAGAGACAACCATAAACCGCCTTGCTTCTCGCTGAACACCATTATAAGAGCCAAATAAATCCACTACATCGCCTGCTTTGACCCCCTCAGTAATCATGTCTTTTTCGTTCATAAAAATCACGCGCCGCTCGTTGAAAACACCTCGATAACGGTCATCAAGTCCATAAATCGTTGTGTTAAATTGGTCGTGGCTGCGGATGGTCATCATCATATATTCCCCTTTTTTTAAAGACCAATTGGCAGGTGTATTAACTGTAAATTGCGCTTTACCTGTGTCCGTTTTGAAGTCTTGTTCACGCGAACCATTTGGCAAATAAAAGCCTTCAGGGCGACGGACTTTGTCATTAAAATTTTCAAACTCAGGAATCACTTTTTCTATTAAATCACGGATTTTATCGTAATTCCCTAATAATTCTGCCCATTTAACGGTTGATTTTTGTCCTAATGTGGCTTGTGCTAAACCGCAAACGATAGCCGTTTCACTCTTCAAATCCTTGCCGCAAGGTGCTAAAACACCGCGTGACATTTGCACAACACCCATCGAATTTTCACATGTTACAAACTGCTCGCCACGCGCTTGTCGGTCAATTTCAGTACGCCCTAAACACGGCAAAATAATCGCCGTTTTGCCATGAATCAAATGGCTGCGATTGAGTTTTGTGGACACATGAACCGTCAAATCGCAACGGCGCAATGCTTCTGCCGTAAATTCCGTATCGGGTGTTGCCGACAAAAAATTACCGCCCATCGCAAAAAACACCTTCGCTTTGCGGTCATACATCGCACGTATTGCCGCTACCGTATCATAGCCATGTTCGCGCGGCGGTTCAAAGCCAAAAGTGGCTTTCAAACCATCCAAAAAAGCTGCTTTCGGTGCTTCCCAAATGCCCATCGTGCGGTCGCCTTGCACATTTGAATGTCCGCGCACAGGGCAAGTGCCTGCGCCGGGTTTCCCAATTGACCCCCTCAGTAAAAGTAGGTTCACAACCTCTTGAACATTGCCCACAGCATTTTTATGTTGTGTCAAACCCATTGCCCAACAAATAATCATGTTTTTACGCGCGCAAATCATGTCTGCTGCCTCTTGAATAAGGTTTTCAGAAATACCACTTAACCGCACAAGTTCTTGATAATCAGCATTTTTTAAATCTTCTAAAAACACATCTATACCTAAAGTTTTGTTTTTAATAAAATCCCAATCAAAAACGCCCCCTTCCCTATTTTCTCTTTCAAAAAGCAAAAACATCATCGCTTTGAGCAATGCCACATCGCCATTGATTTTAACTTGTAAAAACAAATCCGCCAAAGGCGTGCCGCCCGTCAACATCTTTCCGATGTTTTGAGGATTGATAAAATGTAAAAGCCCTGCTTCGGGTAAAGGGTTAATCGCTATGATTTTTCCGCCATTTTCCTTGCATTTTTCAAGGGCTGACAACATACGTGGGTGATTTGTACCCGGATTTTGACCCATCACAATCACCAAATCGGCTTTGTTAAAATCGTCTAAAGTCACCGAACCTTTGCCGATGCCGAGTGTATGCGACAAACCTATGCCGCTTGACTCATGGCACATATTGGAGCAATCAGGCATATTATTCGTCCCAAATTCGCGTATAAACAGTTGATACACAAAGGCGGCTTCGTTGCTGGTGCGCCCCGAAGTATAATCGCTTCGTTTGGACTCGCTAAACTATTAAGTTGTGAGGCAATCGTTGAAAAAGCATCTGCCCAACTAATCGGCTCATAATTATCCCCCCTCAGTATCATCGGCTCCGTCAAACGTCCACTTTTGCCGATATCGTAATCCGACCATTTTGACAACTCTTGAACGGTGTATTTTTTGAAAAAATCGGCATTCAAACGCTTGTTAGTTGCCTCTTCAGCAATAGCTTTCATGCCATTTTCGCAATATTCACCCAATTTTGAACGCTCATCATCGGGGTCGGGCCAGGCACAACCCGGGCAATCAAAGCCGCCTTTTTGATTGATTTTGAACATAGTTTTCACCACATCGCCCGTGTTCATCCATTTGAAAGCATGTTGAACCGACGAAACGATGGCGGGTAAACCAACCGCTTTTAGTGACCTTTTGCCAATTTTTAAACCTGTAAAATTTGCAGGTGTCAAGGCTTCTGTACCGTCGTTGACTGTTTTTTCAAGAACGACGATATTGTGATTTTTTTTGTCCATTTTCTGTAATGACTTAGTTTTTTACTAAAAAACGATTCGTTTTGCACCAGAATATACATTAAAACGCTCATCGCGCAAAAAACCAATGAGCGTCATATTATTATCATCTGCAAATTCAACGGCTAAACTTGACGGAGCGCCGACTGCTGCCACTATCGGAATACCCGCCATAATTGCCTTTTGCACCAATTCAAAACTCACGCGCCCACTGACCAATAAGACATGATTTGTCAACGGTAAAAGCCCTTTTTGAAATGCCCAACCGATTAATTTATCGAGTGCATTGTGCCGTCCAACATCTTCACAGACTTTCAAAAGCACTCCCTTAGTATCAAAAAGTCCTGATGCGTGAATGCCACCTGTGGAATCAAAAACAGATTGTTCAGCCCGTAGTTTTTCCACTAATCTAAAAAATATTTCTTTTGCAACAACGGGTATTACTGGATTTAACAAAAAACAAGAGGTGGTCAAAACCGCTTCAAGAGAAGTTTTTCCGCATACACCGCAACTGGATGTGGTATAAAAATGTCGGTTCAAACGTTCAAAGTCAAAAGAAACCGATTCGCTTAAATTGATTAACAATTTATTTTCACTTAAAAACTGAATGTTTACAACGTCTTTTTGAGTAGAAATGACCCCCTCAGTAAAAAGGAAGCCCAAAGCTAAATTCACATCTTGCTCAGGTGTACGCATTGTAACCGCTATTGTTTGACGCTGACGTTTACTTGAAGAACCACAACCAATGAGAATTTCAAGCGGTTCTTCGGTAGCGAGGTAATCGTCACTCAAAAGGCTCCCCTCAGTATCTATGCGCCAAATGGGCAATGAGTGCATGTATTTTTTGATAACAGATATTTTTGTCAATTAATTGATAACATTTAGACTTGTTCAACAAATAACCTTTTGTCATTCTGAACACAGTGAAAGAATCTAAATTGACTGCTTTATGAACTTAAAGATTCTTTCACTACGTTCAGAATGACAAAATACACCAAAAACGTAAGGATTAAATTTAATTTTAAGTTAATCCTTTTACAACCAAACTCTACTTTTAACGTTTAAAACGTCTTTTTTATGTTTTACAAAATTATAAAATAATACAATAACTCATTGATATTCAACTTATTAAAAACATCCCCCTCAGTATAAAGGACTTTCATATTGTTAAATTCACAATTCATTATCATTTCAAAAATTAAAACAGAACGCTTACTTTTGAGCAAAATCCACTTTAATATGAAAAAAACTTTCCGTTTACTCATTGCTTTAATGCTTTTTTTGACTACTGCCATAGGTACTTTTGGTCAAAATACTTCGCAAAATGCGACACCTTTATTACAACATTTCAACGAAACACAGGGCTATCTAACCCTCGGTTTGGACGTTGGTTTAGCCTATCAATCAAGCGATGTTAAATCTGCTTTCGGTGGTTGGGGCATAGGTGTGACTTTAGAAAAAAATCTACTGCATAACGCGGGTAGTGCCATTGATTTCGGCGTTCGAGGTCGTTTAATGTACGCTAAAACACTGGGATTCAACACCTTACCTTCATCAGGTATTACGAATAACCCTGCGGTCAATGGCACGTACAATCCTTTGATAAACTACAAAACCGAAGGCTCTTACTATGCCAATTATCGGAATGACCAAGCCGAATTGGGCTTAGAAGCTGTTCTAACACTCAATCGTTTACGCGAACGAACGGGCATTTATGCCACCCTTTTTGGTGGTTTTGGTTTGGATTATTATAATGTCAAAATTGACCAACTCGACGGCAACAATAAAAAATATGATTATTCAAAACTGAATAATCCAACCGTTGCACAAGTCCGAAGTTTCCACGACGG
>JAYTUR010000691.1:0-1273 GCA_043744475.1 Saprospiraceae bacterium
AGGCACTTTGAAGCCGCCACCGAGGTCAATATATTGCAAATCGGGGAAACGATGCGCCGCCTCAAAAATCAATTCAGAGACTTGTAAAAACGTTGAAGACTCCTTTATTTCAGAACCTGTATGCTGATGCAGACCTTCAACTATTAAGCCCGTTTCAGCCATAACTTGTTGAATTTCGTCGAGTTGTTGAATGGAAATACCAAATTTTGAACGTTCATGCGCTGTTGATATTTTCAAATTTCCACCTGCCATGACGTGTGGATTGAGGCGTATGCCTACGGGATAAGATGTCCCGTAAGTCTCTCCAAATTGATGCAATAAAGGTCTTGAATCAATATGAATTTTGACACCCAAACTGACCGCCTCTACGATTTCTTCCCACGGCACGCCGCTTGGCGTAAAACCAATTTGTTGTGGCTCAAAACCTGCGCGCAAACAGAGTTTTACCTCCTCGATGCTGACGGTATCCACACATGAACCCAACCGTTTCATAAACCTTAAAACAGATAAATTGGTCAATGCTTTGACGGCGTAGTTAATGCGCAAGCGAGACACGTCTGAAAATGCCCCCCTCAGTATATTGTATTGATTTTCAATAATTTGAGCGTCATATACATAAAGCGGAGTACCGTATTGTTTGCATAAATCAATGGGATTGATGCCTTGAATGTCGTATTGAGTGCCGTTAAAATTCATAAATTAAAGATGAATGATGAATTGAGAAATATGAAAACTTGTTAATGAGGGCGCAAAATTAGTTAGAAAGTGAGAAGTTTTTAGAAATTCTTTACTTAGCGGATTAAATCAGCACGACTACAAAAAAGCGTCCTGCTTTTGGGAAAGCAGGACGCACGACTTAAAAATGTGTTTGGAAAATTATTTCAACACGGTTATGTTGCCTTTCTTAAAAAACTGCTCACCTTGTTGGCAAACGCCTTTGACATAGTAGCCATAAACGTCAGGCGTTACGGCTTGTCCATGAAATTTGCCATCCCAACCGATACTTTTATCTAATGTTTTAAATACTTCCTCACCCCAACGATTGTAAATGACAAATTCAACAGATGTCAAATAATCGCCACGTACTTTAATAACGTCATTTGTACCATCACCATTAGGTGTAAAAGCACGTGGAATAAAAATATATGGCTCGGCACATTCCGGCACTAAGACACGCAAAGCTACTTGTGCCGTATCGGTACAACCAAAATTATCAGTAACAGTTACGATAAAAGTCGTATTTACCTTTGGTGTTGCCGCTGTTGAGGCAGAA
>JAYTUR010000692.1:0-4900 GCA_043744475.1 Saprospiraceae bacterium
TATCATTTTGAACTGTTTAGCGCAAAGGTCAGAACTTTTTCTATACCCTGCCTAAACAGTTTTTTTTATATGTGTTAAATTCCTGTTGATGCACATGGGGCGTAGCCCCAAAACAGTTTTAAAAGTACACGATATGTACAAACGACAATCATCAAAATAATTTATGGCAAACCTATCAGGCATCATCAAATCCATCCGCGACATCATGTGGCAAGACAATGGGTTGAACGGCGATGCACAACGCATCGAACAACTCGGTTGGATGTTATTTCTCAAAATATTCAGCGATAAAGATGCGGCGCTCGAAGAACTGTACGACGACTACACCTCGCCGATACCCCCTCAGTACCATTGGCACAATTGGGCTGCCGATGCAGAAGGCATGACAGGCGATGACTTGTTGGCTTTTGTTGACCGCGATTTGTTTCCAACGCTGCGCGAGATTCCAGTAGGTGCGAATAGGCGGGCATTGATAGTACGTGAAGTGTTTACGGGCAATAACAATTACATGAAATCGGGCATCAATATTCGTAAGGTATTGAACAAACTCAATGAAATTGATTTCAATATTGCCAAAGACCGCCATGCTTTTGGCGAACTCTACGAAAGCATCTTGAAAGAACTGCAAAGTGCGGGTAAAAGCGGCGAGTTCTATACGCCGCGTGCCGTCACGCAGTTCATCACCGATATGGTGAATCCGCAGATGGGCGAAATCGTGCTCGATCCTGCTTGTGGAACGGGCGGCTTCTTGACGTGTGCGATTGAACATTTGCGGAAGCAAACCAACAATATCGAACAGTTGGATATGTTGACTGAAAACATTCGCGGGTGGGAATACAAACCGCTGCCTTATCTGTTGGCAACCACCAATTTGGTGCTGCACGACATCGAAGTGCCGAACATCACTTACCGCGACGCGCTCGACCAACCCCTCAGTAATTATACTGAAAAAGACCGCGTCAATGCCATCCTCGCCAATCCACCTTTTGGCGGCATTGTAGCGAATGGCAATGAAAGCAATTTTCCTGCAAACTTCCGCACAAAGGAATCCGCTGACCTTTTTTTGATATTGATGATTCATTTGCTCAAAACAGGCGGACGGGCAGGCATCGTCTTGCCCGATGGCTCGCTCACGGGCGAAGGCGTGAAGCAACGGGTGCGCGAGCGTCTATTGACGGAATGTCATTTGCACACCATCATTCGTTTGCCCAATTCCGTCTTTCAGCCTTATGCGACGGTGGCGACTAATTTGTTGTTTTTCGACAAAACACCTCCCCCTTTGGGGGCTGGGGGGATGTGTGGTACTACGAACACCGTTTGCCCGAAGGTCAAAAATCGTATAGCAAAACCAAAACCATTCAAGCCAAAGAGTTTGACCCCATCAAAGCGTGGTGGAACAACCGCACGGAAAGCGATATTTGTTGGAAAGTGCCGATTAAAACCATCATCGAGCGCGGCTATGATTTGGATATTAAAAACCCAACCAAACAAGAAGAAGCCCACGCATACAACAGTGCGGAATTGATGCAAATGTTGCACGCTTCTTTTCAAAAAAGTGAAGTATTGTTGAATCAGTTAAAAGAGGCGGTGTTATGAAGTTTAAAACCACAGACCTGCTATTTAAAAAATTGTTTAACTTTGTTCCATAAATAGAATACACGATGCAACTCTCTGATACAACCAGACAATATATTATCAATACACTTTTGCCTTTTATGCCCGAAAAAATTGGCATTTTTGGCTCTTTTTCGCGCAATCAACAGCGAGAAGGAAGTGACCTTGATATTCTTATCCGTTTGAAAGGACGTATCAGCCTACTCAAATTAGTCATGTTGGAGCAACAACTCTCTGAGGCTCTCGGCATTCCTGTTGATTTAGTCACTGAACAAGGTATTCGCAATCAACGCCTACGAGACTATATCAATAAAGACCTTATCATTATCTATTCCGCATGAAAGACGACCGCATTTATCTTGAACATATTTGTGAGGCTATGCACAAAATTGAGATGTATCTGAAAACCACAACCCAGGCTCAATTCATGGCTGATGAAGAAAAGCAAGATGCTGTTATTCGCAAAATTGAAATCATCGGCGAAGCTACCAAACGATTGAGCCAATCCTTGCGCCTACAATTTCCGCACATTCCTTGGAAAGCCATTGCAGGAATGCGGGATAAACTCATTCATGACTATTTTGATGTCAATCCCGATACCGTTTGGATACGGCTGTCATTGATATTCCCGAACTTTTGCCACAAATTAAAGCCATTCTCATTCAATTAGCTTGAGTTTTAGCCGCCTTTCTTATCCATATTGTACCGATACTGAGGGGTAGTCTTTTATGTGTATTTTAAAAAAAGAAATTGAATACGACTAAAAATTTATTCTTGAATCAGTTAAAAGAGGCGGTGTTATGAGTTGGCAAAAATTAAAAATATCTGATATTTTACATCGAATTAAAGATGCTGTTTCAATTCAAGATGATGTAGAATATCGAAGGGTTACAATTAGAATAAATCATAAAGGTCTTACTCAAAGAGATAAAGTTTTTGGACGAGAAATAGGCACTAAAACAATGTTTAAAGTTAAAGAAGGACAGTTTGCAATTTCGGGAATTGATGCTCGACATGCGGCTTTTGGTATCATTCCAGCCGAGTTAGAAGGCGCAATCGTAACAAACGACTTTTGGATTTTTGATGTTGATACAAAAATTATTGAAACTGAATACTTTTATTGGCTTACAACATCCCCTATTTTCTTAGATATTTGCAGAAAAGCAAGTATTGGAATGACTAATCGTGTTAGGTTGCAAGGTCATTTATTTCAAAACTTTGAAATAAAAATCCCTAAGTTAAATGAACAAAAAGCAACGCTTGATAAGATAAGAGTTTTTGATTCTAAAATTTTAGAACTTAAAACTGAACTCGCCCACCAACTCGATTTAGTCAAACAACTACGCCAACAGTTTTTACAAGAAGCGGTGCAAGGTGTTTTGATTAAAAATGAAGAAAATACTGAGGGGGTCGCTGAAACGGGGCAACAGTTATTGCAACGCATAAAAGCCGAAAAAGCCAAATCTTCCCCACGCGGGGGGAACAGAAAAGGGGGCAAAGAAAAACCGCTGCCGCCTATTTCAAAAGAAGAAATCCCTTTTGATATTCCTGATGATTGGGTGTGGTGTCGGTTGGGGAAATTGGAGAATTGAAAAGAGGTAAATCAAAACATAGACCTCGCAATGATGAAGAATTATTTAAAGGGGGAGCTTTCCCATTTATTCAAACAGGCGATGTTTCAAAAGCAAAGTTTAATAATGATTTAATTACTACAATAAATGGCTATTACAACGATTTTGGTTTAAAACAAAGTGAACTTCAAGAGAAAGGGACACTTTGTATAACTATTGCTGCCAATATTGCGGAATGTGGTTTTTTAGGTTTTGATGCTTGTGTTCCAGATAGTATTGTTTGTTTTAACGCACTAAGCAAGACGATTGAAAAATATGTTTATTATTATTTGAAGGTAGCGAAGGATGAGTTAGAAAGGTATGCACCAGCAACGGCACAAAAAAATATAAATCTTGGTATTTTAAATGATTTATCAATCCCATTACCCCCCCTCAGTATCCAAGCCCAAATAGTGACAAAATTAGACACCTTAATGGGACTATGCGATGCGATAGAAGTGCAGATACAGACAAGTAAAGGGCAAAATGAACAACTGTTGCAGCAAGTGTTGCGGGAAGCATTGGCGGGTCAGTAACCCACCGACGACGACGTTTTAAACTTCGTCGTCGGTGGGTTGGTCAATAAAAAAGGGCGACGTGTCACACACGCCGCCTTTCTCATTTTATCAAAAACAAACGGACGATAAATTTTTAAGCAGAACCCTCGGGCGTGACAAACTAACCCTCGGACGTGACAAACTAAACCTTGAACGTGACAAACTAAACCTCGGATGCGGCAAACTAAACTTCGGATGCGGCAAACTAAACCTCGGATGCCTCGACCCCTCAGTATTTTTCATTTTTATAATTATCAGGAAAGCCATAGTTGTCAAGGGATATAGAATTGGTACGGTATTTGATAAAAAATAAATATGTTTTTTATTATTATTTTTTAATTAATTAATACTTTATCATGCTTAAAATTCGGTTATCACACAACAGCCTCACTCAAGGGGAGTTGAAGGATCGTGCAGAACTGCATATTTTCAAAATGGATGGAAATCCTGTTTACAGCGAGTTTCAGTCGCTTATTACCACGCTAAAGTCGTTGTTTGAGACCTACGGCACGGCTTTAATCAATGCCAAATTGGGTGGCGCAGACCGCACAGAAGCTAAAAACAAAGCGAAAGAAGCTGTGGAAAATTTCTTGACAAAATTATCCAAAACAATGGAACTCAAAGCCAGTGACCTACCTCAGGAAGAAGCTGAGGCTTTCGTAAAAGGGGCAGGTTTTGAATTGTTCCAATCCAAAGGCGGCAATAAAACAGTGACTTATCTCGAAACGCCTGTACTTGCCATCGAAAATGTCAAAGGTCGCCGTGGTGTTATTGATTTGAATTGGCTGCGGATTGCAGGAGCTATTACTTATGGTCTTGAAGAAATGGACAGCGAAGGTCATTGGCAAAATGGCAAATATTGTAGCCAAACATCACTGCAATTGACGGATTTAGAAGTGGGCGCAAAAAAGACATATCGCTTAAAGGGTATTGGTGCGGGTACTTTGGTGAGTGCATACAGTGAACCGGTGACGATTTGGGTGAACTGACCTGTGCGACTTTTATGAGAACAGACACGTATAAAAATGTAATTAACGTGAGTTCGGAGATATTACTGGCTCTTTTTCGCTGCGCTCAAAAATCGCCTTTTGAATCGTTTTTTAAGGGTTGAGCTTATTT
>JAYTUR010000693.1:0-4882 GCA_043744475.1 Saprospiraceae bacterium
CCAATCTATTGATGTGGCAAACCGCAACCGAAGTGAATAACAAGGGTTTTTACGTACAACGCAGCGCAGATGGACAGGTTTGGCACGACCTGGGTTTCATCGGTTCAAAAGGGCAAAAAGGCGATTACCTTTTCACAGACCACGCGCCTTTGTCTATGTCTTATTATCGCCTCCGCCAAACAGACTTTGATGGTCAAGAAGTACTATCTAGGGTCGTTTCTACTTCGAGTAAAAATATTGGGGTACTGAAATCCTATCCAAACCCTGTCTCCGCTTTTTTAACCATTGAATCAAACGTTGTTGCGCCGAACGAAGTCCTCCCCTACCAAATCCTCAACCTTTTAGGACAAAACGTGATGCAAGGCACTACAACACAGACGGTTAACGTATCGGGTTTGCCACAAGGCGCGTACTTCCTTAAAGTCGGCACAGAACAAGTACGGTTTGTAAAGCATTAAGTACAGAGACACCGCCCGACGACGAAGTGAAAAACTTCGTCGTCGGTTCGTCAGTTTTATTAGACTTGATGTAATTTGATAATCAAAGAGTTATGATAAATATGACTAACTCCACTTTTCAAAGCGGAGGACAAACGTTAAAATAACCCACGGCTTCAGCCATTCATCTTTTAAAGTATGTGGCTAAAGCCGATTAGTGCTTGATATCCAACCCACGCCTTGAAAGGCGGAGTTAGTCATTTTAGACAACTCTTTAATTATCAACTTACAGCAACTCTATTCTATAAACAGGGTCAGTCCTAACGGACTTTTCTGACAGCTCCAACTTTCTTACAGTCAGAAAAAAATGATAAAAAGTATGCATCGTGATATTTTAGTGACTTTAACGTATGACCTTTGCGTCAAGAAATCACTCGATAGACAGAGTGACGGGATTTCAGAGATTTACATAATCGGTCCGTTAATTCTGTTTTTTTATTTAATTCTGTCTTTTATTTTCAAATCAAAAAATTAAAATCACATGGCTTCTTTATTGAAATTATTCGTTTTATCCGTCTTTACCATGGCTTGTGTGTCCAAAGGTGTAAAACCACCGACAAGCGATATGGCAAAAAGTACCCTCTCAGTATCAGAGGACATCTCGAGCATAGATACCTCAAAATTGGAAACAGCAACGCTGGCGGGCGGCTGCTTTTGGAAAATGGACGCAGCCTATCAGCAATTGCGCGGTGTAGTGAAGGTAGAAGTGGGTTATGCGGGCGGCAATGTTAAAAATCCCACTTACGAACAAGTCTGTACGCGTACAACGGGTCATGCAGAAACTGTGCAAGTGACTTTTGACCCTAAAATTATCCCTTTCAGAGACATTCTCAACGTCTTTTGGACGATTCACGACCCCACAGTTTTGAATCAAGAAGGTAATGACAAAGGTGACGATTATCGTTCTGTGGTTTTTTATCGTTCTGATGCCCAAAAGGCAACGGCTCAAATGGTTAAAGACAGTCTCGACAAAGTGCATTTGCACCCGAGTGCGATACTAACAACTATTGAACCGTTTAAGAACTACTATCCCGCAGAAAAATATCATCAAAATTACTACAATCAGCACCCCAGTGAACCTTACACGTATAATGTGGTGCGTAAAAAGGTAGAATTATTTGAAAAGGTGTTTGCGTCGAAAATAAAAAGATAATGGATAGTGGGGTTCTTATGTTTAGGAAACTTCAAAGTTTCTTAAACATAAGAACTAACCCTGAATGCGCATCATTTGAAATAAAATAGAAAGCGACCAAGCATCACAATGGTTTTTGGAAGACATACCAGAAATAAGTTAGCCGACCATCTTCAAAGTCTTTCTGAATTTGAGAACCTTGGACACCTCCAAACTCTTCGAAGAAAGCCACAGACCTCTGCGGAACTATCGCTCTGATGCGACAGGACTGCACATGACGTTAATCATGCGTTTGCAATTTCTTTCGGAAAATATAATTTTGGTGCGCAAATGCTACCCCTCAGTATAAAACCAAAAGAAAGAAGCCAAAAACGCTCAACAGAGGTTTTCGGTTTCTTTTTTCACCGTGCTATTGTCACTTATATCCTATCCATTTTGACAATTTTTGGCAAAAACTTAGCCACCACGTCCACCAACGCTTTTTGAGACAGCATGACTGACTCAATGTCTTTGTAGGCATGTGGTGCTTCGTCTAAACCACCGTCAATGAGTGTCACGCCACTTTCACGAAGCAAACGATTCATTTCGTTTTGCGTAATACTTTCTTTCGCACGGCGGCGGCTCATTTTGCGACCTGCACCATGTGCCGCGGAATTCAGAGAAGCCACTTCACCTTTCCCACGAACGATAAAGCCGGGAGCGGTCATACTGCCAGGAATAATACCCATATCACCCAAATTGGCAGGTGTAGCGCCTTTTCGATGCACTATGACTTCACGACCATCATAGTATTGCTCTTTCCATGCAAAATTGTGGTGGTTTTCGATGCGTACTTTTACCGAAGACCCTAACTGTTTTATGATGCGGCGGTGAATCTCATGGTGACAAGCCGAAGCATAATCACCTGCTAAATTCATTGCCGCCCAATATTCAGCACCATCTGCTTCGTCGAGCTTGAGCCAAGCTAAATGCTGTGCTTCACGGGGCAATTTGCGTTTGTCCATTGCCACATTCGTATAATGTTTGGCAATGTTCGCCCCCAAACCACGAGAACCTGAATGAGACAATAAAGCCACATATTCACCCGCTTTCACATCCAAAACTGCGTCATCTGTTTCAAAGCTAACGATGCCAAATTCAACAAAATGGTTGCCCGAACCCGATGTTCCGAGTTGATAAGCCGCCTTTTGTTGCAAATTTTTCAAAATGTCTATCTCTTTGAACAAAGGGCTGTCAATGACTTCATGTTCAACGCTTTGTGCCCAATGTCCTCCCGCCCCAAAAATGGTGTTTTCGACAAGGGCTTTTTCAAAAGACTTTTCATGTTTCTTAAATTCACTGCCCGAAATCGGCAAAATTGACAAACACATACGACAACCGATGTCAACACCTACGCCATAAGGAATTACCGCATTTTCAGTCGCCAAAACGCCACCGATGGGCAAACCGTAGCCCGAATGAGCATCAGGCATCAAGGCACCCGCAACAGTAATAGGCAATTTCATCGCCGTATTCATTTGCTCAAAAGCACCGCTCTCGATGTTCTCTGCGCCATAAGTGGTAAAAGGTAAAGGCGCATCATTCAAATAACAGATTTTAGCGTCTTCAACCTGACGTTTTTTGATACGTTCGGCTATTTTTCCCCACACGGCATCGTCCCAATAGTTCTCAGGTGTGGCAACGAGACCCCTCAGTATGGGTTCTACTTCTTCAAAAGTCGAGTGCTTGTATTGTTTATCTAAAACACTCATTGTCATACCGATGGCTGGGTTTTGAGGGAATCCGATAGCTAAAAGTTGTTTAGGCTTAATTTTTAATGTCGCCATAATTGATATTGATTGATTGATTGTATTTTTTTAATAATAAAAAAGCCTCGCAAGACCGATGCTTGCGAGGCTTTATACCCTCAATATACTGAGGGGTGTCCATCATCGCAAACGCCATTGGGTTTTGCCAAAACTGGGTTGATTGATAAGGACACGCATAATTGTATTATTTAAAAATGATAAATTTTTATTCAGATGGAGGGAATAACTTTAATTGGCATAAAAAAGTTCCACAACACCTGATTTGCTTCTAAAAACAATAGGTATCAAGTCATCACCTTAGGTGTTAAAGTCGCAAAGACTAAGTGTTCTAAAAAGGCTTGAATCGTAAAATTCTCTTCAGTACTCAAATCTGTCAAACGGGGCAAATGTAGCACAAAAAAATGCTGAAAATGAGCCGCTTCAATCACTGTACTCGCCAAGGAATGAGGATAGGGAAACGTTGGATTATATTCTGAAAATAAACCGGCGATGCGCTCGCACAAATCCTTATAGGGTTTGAATAAAGATTCTGAATTGTTGTTATCCACTTCTTTTGAGAGATAGGCTTTGCTGCTTTCACTGATTACAATGTCATACAAAGACTTGTGGTTAAATTCAATTTGCCCCAAGGAGTCATCTAATTCATGCGTCAATAAATCAATGACACGACGAATTTTTTCCTCTGAATCTGTCATGTTATTTATATTAAAGACCACCTGATATTCCAGATAGCTCCAATACCAAGTGATGATGTACAACAACAAACGATGCTTGTTTTCAAAATAGCGGTAGATACTTGCTTCCGTTGTGTGGATTTCCTCGCCCAATTTTTTGAAGGTAAAAGATTCAAAACCCAATTTGTGAATCATTTCTATACCGTATTTGACGATACGTTGACCTAAATCGCTGGATTCGGGGTCTCGTAAAAAGAGTTTTTCGTTTAGGCGAATACTGATTTTTAATTCCATATACTTTCTAATTGAAATTTTGGTTTACAAAGATACTTTTCGCTTTGATATTGATTGCAACACTATTCTTTTTTTTAGTTAAAACAAAGATAAGATGAACTTTTAAATCTGTATGATAGTTTTACTATCATTATTGATTGTTTTATTACTTTTGAACCAGATTAAGAAACTCAACCTAAATAAAGCATTGAGTCAAACATTGAAAAATGGTCATTTTGTTCAATTTAGGTCAGTTAAAAGCTTAATAGAAAGGACAGAGTTTTATTATTTGTCATTCATTTTAAAACCTTACAAAAGTTTTAAATCATTCATCATTCCAAAACTAAAAACAAAATTACAGATGGAAAAAGTCTTAAAAAACCTGAAATATGACATCCCTGCGGGTATTGTCGTTTTTTTAGTTGCGATGCCACTTTGTTTAGGTATTGCCTTAGCCAGTGGTGCACCACTATACAGTGGTATGATTGCGGGCATTGT
>JAYTUR010000694.1:0-4879 GCA_043744475.1 Saprospiraceae bacterium
TAAATTTACAAATTCCGTTATGTAAATTTTTATTAAGTAGAATAAAAATCAACGTTTTACAATCTCTTCACTATCGTCTAAATACCGATAATTAATTATCTCGCCCGAAATAATCAATCCGATGGCTTCATCAATACGTTCAGGCACTGCAACAATAACTTTTTTTATGCCTTGATGTATCAATTTATCTAAACCGATAAACATCAATGCCCTTGACTTGCCGGAAGCAGGCGGTGATTTCAACAAAAGATATTGTGCATGACGGGCTTGATAGGCTTTGGCTTGCTTGTCGCGCATACCCAAAGCATTGGTTTGTGAACTTGCGCCCGTTTGCGCGTAGGTAACGTGTATGATGTCTGGCATGGGTTACTTTTTTTCTTCCAGTTTTTTATTTCTTGAGAAAATGGTTATTTTTGTTCGAAATTTTAATAAATAATCAAAATGATAGAGTTAATTCTGCGACTTCCTTCGCTGCGTGTGCTTGATAAATTGTTGCCACTTTTGCAACAGTTACACATTCCTTATCAAACAAGACATATTGAACCCATCAAAAAAGATATGTCTAAAAAAGCGACCATCATCGCTAAAATACAAAGCGGTGCGATGAACCTTCCTGACTTTGACCAAGTCATGTTGTCTTTTGAAGAAAGCCGACAAGACAACTCTTTATACGGTAGAGACTAAATGCGTTAATCTCAAATAGCAAACAAAACAATACACTATGAGAATCTTAGATAGTAATATCGTCATCTACGCCACTCAAACGGCTTTTGCTTATCTTTTACCTTTGTTGCACGACTCTGATAGCTATGTTTCAGAAATAACCAAATTGGAAGTTCTTGGCTTTCATGGTTTCGATACAACAACCAAACAAGACATGACCGACCTCTTTGATACACTCCAAATCATTCCCATTGATTCCTTCATAATTGATAAAGCCATCGAATTGCGCCAAATGCGTAAAATGTCTATTGGTGATGCTATTGTCGCTGCCACTTCTTTGGTTAATGAGTTAGAACTTATGTCACGCGATGTAAAAGGTTTTAGCAGCTTAGGCATTATCGTTGTAAATCCTGTTCTTTAATCTTCATGCCAAAAAGACCCATTACTTCTTTTCCCTTTTTTCACTCCCTCAAACAATGTCCCTTGCTCCTTTTCGGCGACTATCATCTGTTGATACAACTTAAACAAATGTTCCAGTTTTTCTTCATCGCTCATAAAAGGTTTTGACCGATAAATGCGTTCGACTGCTAAATCATTCTGCCGATGGTACGAAGCACCGATACCGTTTATCAGGCAGAGCGTGATAAACAGGGTCAGTCCTCACGGGCTTTTCGGACAGTAACTACTTTAGTTCAGTAAGAAAGATTGAAAAGTTTTCTTTAAAAAACAGCCCGAAACAACGATAACTTATTTATTTCGCATTCCTTATCCATTTCATTATGTCCTTTATTGACTTTCAATGTATGCCCCATTCATCATTCATCCTTAAAATGTTCATCAATATAAAATGAATGCATTAACGAAATTAGGTTTTCCAGAAGATACAAAACTATTAATCATCCATGCCGATGATGCAGGTTTGGCACACGCAGAAAACCAAGCAACGATGCAAGCGTTGGCAAAAGGAGCAGTCAATTCGTGTAGCATTATGATGCCTTGTCCGTGGTTTTATGAAATGATAGAATTCGCAAAACACAATCGGGCGTATGACTATGGCATTCATTTGACACTCACATGTGAATGGAAACATTATAAATGGCAACCTGTGTTACCGATTACTGAAGTCCCGAGTTTGATTGATGAAAATGGCTTTATGCACCCGACCAGAATTGCCTTTAAAAATGCCGCTGAAATTGAAGATGTTGAGAAAGAAATGCACGCACAAATACAAAAAGCGTTGAGATATGGTTTAAAACCGAGTCATTTGGACTTGCACATGTCTGCACTCATATTAAGACCCGACTTGATTGCTTTGTATAGAGATTTGGGACATACTTACAAATTACCTATATTATTGAACAAACAATTGATGGCATCTTTTGGTGCCCATGCCGACGACTACCTCGTTGAAGACGATTTATGCGTTGATAATCTGTTTGTTGGTGAATATAAGGATTTTGAAAAAGAGGAATTAGCGGCATATTATGCCCATGTTTTAGAAAATTTGCCCGTTGGTTTGAATGAAATTTTGATACATCCTGCCTTTAACAGTAGAGAAATGCAAGGCATTACTATCGAACATCCCAATTTTGGGGCAGAATGGCGACAAATTGACTATGATTATTTCACGAGTATTGAATGTCGTACCATCATCGAGAATAACAATATTTTAATGATTACATGGCGGACGATAAAGGATATTTTGTATGGTTTGTCGTAGCAAGCACCCCCTCTGTAGTTCTTCAAGTGATGTTTGTTGGGTACAACTTTTGGAAAGTTGTTGTACTCAGTAAAGTTAGGTACAAAACAACCCGACGAATATGACTTAAAGAACTTCTCAGTATAACTTCGTAAATTTCCTAATAACGCTTTCTTTTCCAACTTTTATCTGCACAAAATACAGACCCGCCGGAAATGTTGAAACATCTATTTGCAATGCATTTGTTTGCATCAAAACATGTCCCAAACTGTTTAAAATGGCAATATTTTCAATAAGAATATGATTTGTTTCAACAAAAAGCACCCCCTCAGTAATGGTTGGGAAAATGCGTATTTTTTCGAATAAATCGGAAGAAACAGCCGTCAATTGTCCACAAGGGTTCGGATTTAAAGTGCTGCATGTGGGCATAACGATATTGTTAAAAACATTGACATCGTAACGATAAATCGTCAAACCAATAACAGTATTGGGCAGACAGGGAATCGTACCCGACAATTCCAAATACTTCAAAGACAAAGGCAGTTTGGGCAAACAGGTCAATAAAGGATTAGTAAAACAACTTAAAAGTATCAAATTAGGCGGCAAATCAGGTAATTTTATCAAATTATTAGCCGCACAACCCAAATCAGTCAAAGCATTTGGCAACAAAGGCAGTCCGTTCAAATTATTATAAGAGCAATAAAAACTTTGCAAAGTATTGGGCAAAACAGGCAGAGCCGATAGTCTATTCTGAGAACAATTAAACACTTCAAGGTTTTTGGGCAATTCAGGCAATGATGTCAATAGGTTGCCATAACAATGAAAAACGGTTAAACCACTCGGCAAAGAAGGTAATTGAACCAACCGATTGTTAGAACACCTAAATGTTTTTAAATTAGGTGGCAAAGGCGGCAAAAAAGTCAGGTCATTGTCCGCCACATTGAGCGAAGTCAAATTGCTGAATGCTTGAATACCCGTTAAATCGGTAATATGATTCGTTAAAGTGATGTTTCTAAGTGTTTGAGCAGATGCAGTCAAATTATTCGAAGTGTCAATACAAGTCGGGCATTGCCAACGAATTGCATCGGCAAAATTGTTATCTCCAATGCGTTGTGCATCAAGAGAACTTTGAAGTAAAAGACTAAAAAAAAGTAGTTGAATGTTTTTCATGTTATTTATGCTACTGTTAAAATGAAAAAAGCAAAACAGGACAAACAAAAGTAATAATTTAACGTTAAGGGACTGCAAAACAGCCCAAACACTTAGGGTTTTCTGTTAACTTTGTGTATTCTTTCACCTTATAAAAACAAAATTTAATGAAAAAGTTTATTCTATTTTTAAGCATTTTGTCAACCCTGACAACCCTCTCCGCACAAGGTATTGCCTTCGAAAACGAAGAAACACCATGGGCTGATGTTCTGAAAAAAGCCAAGGCAGAAAACAAAATTATCTTTGTTGATGCTTATACCACATGGTGTGGACCCTGTAAAGTGATGTCTAAGACCATTTTTCCACAAAAAGAAGTGGGCGATGTCTTCAATGCCCGTTTTGTCAACGCTAAAATTGACATGGAAAAAGGAGAAGGCGTAGATATTGCAAAAAAATATGGCGTGCGCGCCTATCCAACCTATATTTTCGTCAATGGCGATGGTGAATTGGTGCACCGCAGCTTAGGTAGTATGCCCGCTGAAAAGTTTATCACCGTGGCTGAAGCGGCTGCAGACCCAAGCCGTCAGTTCTATACCCTTAAAAAGAAATTTGAAGGTGGTGAAAAATCACCTGACTTCTTAAAAAACTTTGCACAAGCGTGCCAAGATGCTCAAGAAACAGCTTTAGCACCAAAGGTTGTTGATGCTTATTTAGCTTCGCAAAAAGATTGGTTAACGAAGGAGAATATGTCTTTTATTATGAAGTTTGGTTCAGATTTCCAAAGCCCGATGTTTGCTTTTATGGTCAAAAATCAAGCAGCTTTTGAAAAAGAATTAGGTGAAAAAGAAGTTAAAGCTCAGGTTGACCAAGTAGCGTTTATGGGTGTTGCCAATGGCACTTACAATCGCATGAAAGGCGAATTTGATTTTTTAAAAGCTAAAGAATTGAGTGCCAAATACTTAAGTCCAGAGATGTCAGATAAAGTATTAAGCAATATGACTATGATGCAATATCAAATGAAAAATGATATGCCCAATTACTTGACACAAGCGATCGCCCATTTTGATAAATACCCCTCAGTAAATGTACAGGAGTTAAATCAAGCTGCATGGACTTTTTATGAAAACTCCAACGACAAGGCACAACTACAAAAAGCACTCGTTTGGTCTTTGAAATCTATCGAAATTGCCGACCAATTTGCGTTTAATGATACCGCTGCCGCGCTTTATTTCAAATTGGGCGACAAGCAAAACGCTAAACAATTTGCCGAAAAAGCCATCAAACAAGCCAAAGAAACAGGCGAAGATGCGGCTGAAACGGCAGCCCTTTTGAAGAAAATTGAAGCCATGTAAAAGAACGTGAGTTCGG
>JAYTUR010000695.1:0-4876 GCA_043744475.1 Saprospiraceae bacterium
TTGAAATGAGTACGAATATTTATAGATTCAAAAAAAATCCACAAACCGAAGGCAAAACCATTCAATTTGTGGATGTTGTTACAGATGCCTGTAGCCTAAATGTTGGGCATTATTTTGCCTCTTTCTCCAAATAGGCTATAGCCTGACCGACTGTGGTTATTTGTTCTGCTTGTTCGTCAGGAATTGAAAGATTGAATTCTTTTTCAAATTCCATAATCAATTCTACTGTATCAAGTGAGTCAGCACCCAAGTCTTGAGTGAAGCTTGCTTCGGTGGTAACTTCTGATTCGTCAACACCCAATTTGTCTACGATTATTTTCGTAATTTTTTCTGCAATAGTTGCCATGATTCTTGTAAAAATTTTTTAAATAAATTTTTTGATTTTTCTATAATTGAAATACTATATCAGCATAAAACCGACTGTTTCGGCGGCAAAGGTAATATTTTCCCTTTCTTTTCTTTAATTTTTTGAATCAAATTTCTCAACGAATGAAATCCCAGAAATTAATGATTACAATTAAAGCTAATAACAGCATGAACCCGAATGTCACTGCTTTTTCCATAAATTGGTCGCTCACACGTTTGCCTGTAAACACTTCCCAAAGCAAAAAGACGACATAACCACCGTCGAGTGCAGGTATCGGCAACAAATTCATAAAACCTAAAATCAAGGACAAACTCGCCGTCATCAGCCAAAAACGCTGCCAATCCCATGTTTTTCCAAACATCTGAGCAATGGATTTGAAACCGCCAACGCTTTCTTTTGCTTTGATTTCACCTTTAAACATTTTGCCAAAGGCTTTGATTTGGTTGACCAAAAAGTCAGTACCACGGGTCACACCCATCGGCAAAGCCTGTGCGAGTGTATAGGAATTATGTTCTAATGTAAAACCCAATTTGGCATAATCACTTTCAGGGCGCAAGCCAATTTTCGCCTCGTCATTCGTCGAAAAGTTCAAATTCAGCGTATCACCCCCCCTCAGTATTTTGAGGTCAAGCGGCGTATTTTTCTTATCTTTCAACGCATTTATAAACACTTCATAGCGGTGCAAATAAACCATCTCTTGACCATTCAGCGATAAAATTTGGTCGCCGACTTGCAGACCACCTTTTTCAGCGGGTGCATCTTTGACGACTTCGCCGACAACAAATGGTACACGCGGATAAAACAAGGATTTGTCTTTATTTTCAAACTTTGTTAAAGTATTAACCGCGTCAGCAGGAATATTGATAATCGTTTTTTGACCATTACGCTCAACTTCCATTGTCCGCGAACCATCGAAAACAATGCCTCGCAAAACGGAGCGGTCATCAAATTTTTCAAAAGGCTTACCGCCTACGCTAATAATTTTATCACCAGACTTCAACCCCAATTGCATACCCAGAGAATCAACTTGAATACCATTTTTGACACTCGCCGCGGGCAAATAGTCCTCGCCATAATGCCAAGCCATCAAACCAAAGATGAGAAAACCCAAGACAATATTGACCGTTACACCGCCAATCATAATAATAAGGCGTTGCCAAGCTTTTTTTGAGCGAAACTCCCACGGTTGAGCCGGTTGTTTGAGGGCTTCGGTGTCCATACTTTCGTCCACCATACCACTGATTTTCACGTAGCCACCCAAAGGCAACCAACCAATGCCATATTCTGTATCCCCAATTTTCTTTTTGAAAATAGAAAACCAAGGGTCAAAAAACAAGTAAAATTTTTCAACACGGGTATTAAACCAACGAGCGGGAAAAAAATGACCACACTCATGTAAAACTATTAAAAGGGACAAACTCAGGATGAATTGACCCAACATGGCTAAACTCATAAAAAAAGATGATTAGTGATTATGTAAAATTTTATTTTTTTCAAAAACGTCTTAAAACGCCGCAAAGGTAACAAAATTACGATGAGACAGTTTTCTAAAACACATGAATTAGATAAATCAACCTTTTTCATCGAAGTTTTAAGGTTAAACAAGCGGTTTTACTGAGGGGTCTCCTATTTTTGTCTTAAAATTATTTTTGTCATTCTGAACGAAGTGAAAGAATGACAAAAGGCTATTGTTGAAGAGCCTAACGAGTAACGAATTATGAATCAACCAACCACATTAAGCTTTTGGGAGCGAGATAGTTTTTTTAACGGTATTGATATCGTCATCATCGGCAGCGGCATCGTCGGACTGTCCACAGCTTTGGCTTTGCGTGAACGAGAAGCAAATTTGCGTATTGTTATTATTGAACGTGGCGCAATGCCTACGGGTGCGAGTACGCGCAATGCTGGTTTTGCCTGTTTCGGCAGTATCACCGAATTGCTTGACGATTTGGAAAATCACTCTGAAAACGAGGTTTTTGCCTTGGTTGAACAGCGTTTCAAGGGGCTTCAACACTTGCGACAACGGGTTGGCGATAAAAATATGACTTATGAATCTTATGGTGGCTTTGAAATTTTCAATTATACACCCCTCAGTATTTTTGAAAAATGTGCGGATTCAATTTCCTATTTTAATAAAAATATCAGCGCTATTGTCGGACGCAATGACAATTATGAGGTTTTAAAACAAAGCTTTGGATATAAAAACGTCTTGCCTAATTTGATTTGGAATAAATCAGAAGGACAAATTGATACGGGGCGAATGATGGCGACTTTATTACGCCTCGTAAAAGAACAAAACATCTTGATTTTCAATGGTTTAACAATCCGAAAAATGTCTGATAATACTGAGGGGGTTATTTTGGAGACCGCAGATGGTTGGGATTTTAAAGCAAAAAAAGTGGTTGTCGCTACAAATGGCTTTGCCCGTCAATTGATGCCAGAACTCGAAGTACAAGCTGCCCGCAATCAAGTTTTGATAACCAAACCGATTCAGAATTTACACATCAAAGGCTGTTTTCATTATGACAAAGGTTATTATTATTTTCGTAACGTCGGCAACCGTTTGCTCTTAGGGGGCGGTCGCAATTTAGCTGTTGAACAAGAAATGACCGATGCCTTTGGTACAACTGAATTAATACAAAACACTCTGAAACAATTACTTACAGATGTTATTTTACCCGATACGCCATTTGAAATTGATTCGTGGTGGAGTGGTATTTTAGGCATTGGTTCACATAAAAAACCAATAATTGAACGGGTTTCGCCCAATGTGATTGTCGCAGTTCGCATGGGTGGCATGGGCATAGCGATTGGCAGTTTAGTAGGCGAAGAAGCTGCAGGTTTGGTGGATATTTAAAAAAATAGGTGTAACTCATTGATTATCAACATTTACGAAATTTTAAAAATTTCGTAAATGTGCGTTGTACCATTATGTAGATAATTCCATCTAAAAAAATAGGCTTCAACCTTAACAAGTTGAAGCCCATTTTTTTATACATAAAAAAACTACGCCTTTTCAGGTTTCATCTGTGGAAAAAACAACACTTCTTGAATAGACGTTTGATTCGTCAACATCATCGTCAAGCGGTCAATACCGATGCCGATACCCGATGTGGGCGGCATACCGTACTCCAAAGAACGGAGGAAGTCTTCGTCCATCATCATCGCCTCGTCATCGCCCCGTTCAGCGAGTTTGAGTTGCTCTTCAAACCGTTCGCGTTGCTCAATCGGGTCGTTCAATTCTGAATACGCATTGGCGACTTCTTTGCTATTGACAAACAACTCAAAACGCTCAACAAGCCCTTCGATTGACCGATGTTTTTTAGTCAAAGGCGACATTTCAACGGGATAATCTGTAATAAAGGTCGGTTGAATGAGGTTCGGTTCAGCTTTTTCGCCAAACAATTCATCTATCAATTTGCCTTTGCCCATGGACGCATCAACAGAAATATGAAATTGACGACAAACACCCCTCAGTCCTTCTTCGTCCATTTGGCTGATATCAATGCCTGTATATTTTTCAATCGCCCCAAAAATAGACAACCTTTCGTAAGGTCCTTTGAAGTCCACGACGTTTTCACCAATCGTCACTTTGGTATCGCCATTAACGGCAATAGCAACTTTTTCCAAAAGGTCTTCCGTCGTTGCCATCATCCAATTGTAGTCTTTGTAGGCAATATAAAACTCCAAAGCGGTAAATTCAGGATTGTGCGTCCTGTCCATACCCTCATTTCTGAACATTTTGCCGAACTCATAAACGCCATCAAAACCCGCAACAATCAGCCTTTTCAAGTACAATTCATTGGCAATCCGCAAATAAAGCGGCATATCCAATGTGTTATGATGTGTTGTAAACGGACGAGCAGCCGCGCCCCCGTGTATCGGTTGCAAAATAGGTGTTTCAACTTCCAACCAACCTTTATCGTCAAAAATGCGGCGCATGGTTGAGATGATTTTTGACCTTTTGACAAAAATTTCACGATATTGCGGATTGACCGTCAAGTCAACATAACGCTGACGATAACGCATTTCGGGGTCAGTAAAGGCATCGAAAACATTGCCGTCTGCATCTTTTTTGACGATCGGTAAAGGACGTAAAGACTTAGAAAGTAGGGTAAACTCCTTGACATGCACTGATATTTCACCCGTTTTTGTCTTAAAAGCAAAGCCTCTGACACCGACAAAATCGCCAATATCCAATAGTTTTTTTACCAAAACAGGGAAAAAATCGTCGCGTCCAGCTGCCGTATTCACTTCTTCACCGCGCATATAGAATTGGATTTGACCCGTTGCGTCTTGAATATTCATAAACATCGCCTTGCCCGCTTCGCGTTGCGCCATGATGCGCCCTGCAATGGTGATGTCTTGAAAATTTTTGCGATTTTTAGTACCGTCTTCTAAGATTTCTTCTTCGTATTGGGCTTTGATGTCGGCAGATTGCGCTGTGACATCAAACATAGCCGCAGGATAGGGATCAATGCCCATTTCCCGAATTTTTTGTAGCGACTC
>JAYTUR010000696.1:0-4874 GCA_043744475.1 Saprospiraceae bacterium
CGCCAAAGCAGCTTCAACCTCGCCCGCAGTAAAATCGCCTTCTGGACCTATCAATATAACGCTGTTTCTGCCTTTTTTGTACATTTTTGACAACAACTGTTTTTCTGTACCTTCCATGCAATGACCTATAAAGTTTTGACTTTCTGAAAAATCATTTTTCATAAATTTTTGAAAACCAATCGCTTCATTAAGTTTTGGCAAATAGGCTTTCAAAGATTGTTTCATGGCGGAAATTAAAACACCATTCAATCGCTCCCATTTTATCACTTCACGTTCGCCTCTTTTACAAATCAAAGGCGTTATTTCAGTAATCCCAATTTCAGTTGCTTTTTCTAAAAACCACTCAAAACGATCAATATTTTTTGTGGGTGCAATAGCAATATGCAGCTTAAAAGGTCGCTCATTGTACGCTTTGATTGTGGAATTGATACCAATAAGGCAGTTTTTTTTACCAATTTCAAGAATTGTACCGTTATAAAGATTACCAACACCGTCCGTGAGTTGCATCGCATCACCTACTTTTTTGCGCAGGACTTGAACGGCATGACGGGCATCAACCTCATCGAGTTGTGCTAAACCTTTTATAATATTTTTTGAATAAAAAAGTTGCATAAATTATGGGTTTCTAACACTAATTACACCCATTTCACGAATGATACAAATTGATTTTCATTCGTGTAATCGGTGCAATTCGTGTTGGTAAAATCTATTTCAAAATAACAAATTCCGTCCTTCGATTCGCCGCACGTCCTCCCTCAGTATCATTCTCGCCCTTCGGCTGCATTTTACCAAAACCTTTAAAAGATAGGCGTTCAGCCGCAATGCCGTTTGAAGCCAAAAAGTCACGCACCGCTTTAGCACGTTTTTCAGACAATACCTGATTATCGGTATCTGAACCCACATTGTCAGTATGCCCCCTGATTTCAATCCGCATCGAAGGATTTTCCTGCAAAAGTAGCTTCAATTTGTTCAATTCCGTCATAGATTGTCGCATCAAATCCGATTTACCTGTTTCAAAAAAGACATTTTTTAGAGTAATCGGCTTGTCTTCGATTTTTACCTCAGGCGTTTTACCCCCCTCTTGCTTCGTTCCTCGCAATGACGAATCTGCTACGTCACTCACTTGTTGCAGCAAAATATCGAGTATAAAAGGTTTCTCAAAAGTCGCTTTTTCAGTAAAATTAAAATTTTCAGAACTGAACGCATAAGCCGTTTTCGACACATTCAAAGCGTAGTTTTTGCCGAAAGGCAAACACACTAAAAATCCACCATTTTCATCAGATAATGACAAATTAACCGTTTTTTGACTCTCTAAATCCACAAATTCTAAGCGTGCATTACTGAGGGGTACTTTCGTCGTGGCATCTTGAACCGTCCCACGCACATACGTAACAGGCTGCGGACGCGCCTTTTCATGTAAGGCAAATTCAAACAAATCATATTTTTTTTCATCACCATTGCCACGACCAAAATAAGCGGTTTTGCCGTCAAGACTCACTGTAACAGTCCCTTCATTGTCCTTTGTATTGATGGGATAACCTAAGTTTTGTGGCTCGCCCCAATTGCCAGCAGTATCCATTCGGCTCAAAAACAAGTCTTTTCCGCCCATTCCGGCGTGTCCTTCAGAGGTAAAATAAAGCGTTGTGCCGTCGGGATGAATAAAAGGCGTTTGGTCGTCCCATGTTGTATTGATAGGCGCACCCATATTTTTGGCAGGTTGCCATTTGCCCGATTCAAAATGCACATACCATATATCAAGACCACCCATACCACCCGGACGGTTCGATGCAAAATAAATCGTGCGTCCATCGGCTGAAATCGAAGGTTGCGATTCCCACCACTCTGTATTGATTGCTGGAAAACCCTTAGCAGGCGTCCATTTGTCATTTTGTTTTTTTGAATAATAAATATCAAAACTACCGAAGCCATCGGGACGGTCTTTTGCGGCAAACAACAACAATTTGCCATCCGCACTTATGGTTTGCGCACCTTCGTTGTTATCCGTATTAAGTTCCTCGACGGGTGTTGCGAGTGCCCATTCACCATTTATTTTTTTTGAAGCATAAAAATCCTCTTGTCGCCCGACGAGTCGTGTGAAAATCATGGTTTCGCCATCAGCCGTGAGCGTCGGCAAATATTCGGAATATTGGGGGGAGTTGACCTTATCACCCAATGTTTTAGGTTCAAAAGGCACAGGATTGTTGATAGCAAAGGCAGCAAAACGGGCATCGCGCGCCGCTTTTGTGGCAATAAATTTATTCCGACTGTCCGCTTTTTCAGATTTCAAATAAGCTTCGTAATGTTCCGCCGCTTCTGTGAATTTGTCTTGTCGCACCTCAATATTGCCAAGGGAATATAAGACTTCTGCTTCATAATTGGGGTCAATAGCCAATACTTTTTCAAAAGCCGCTTCCGATTCAGGCAATTTTCCGAGTTTATAATACATCGCAGCTTGCTGTATTTGGGCATCAATAAACGTTGCATCAGCTTTCAAGGCGTTTGTAAATTCCTTCAATGCCCCCTCAGTATCGTCTTGAATTTTGAGCTTTATGCCGTCAGAATAGGCTTTTATCACTTTGCCAGTCGCCGTTTTGCGCGTTGTATAGTTTTGAGCAAAAACAGTTATGGTAAAGCAGAATAGTATATTAAAAATGAGAATTGTTCTTTTCATAAGATATTGAATATGAGCTATTTGCGTGTTGCGTTAAATCAGAATAGAAACAATCAAGGTTGATTGAGTTCTATTATTAACTCTAAAAACGAATCCGCAGAGATAATATTGAAATGAGGAAAAAGGATATTTTTTAAAACGTTGTAGTGATTATCGTCGGAGTTAAAAATCCAATTAGGCATGACTACCAAGCCATTGATTCATAGTATCTTGTGTATAACCTCTTTCATCCCAAAGTTTATCGGCTTCGTCCATGACTTTTTGAGCGAAATAATCTGCTAATATTTTTCTTATTGCAAACAAATCTTCTGTTGACACCTGACGTGAAAAAGTATCTAATATTTCTAATTGAAGATTTGATAACGGAAGTCTTAATGATGCAGCCATATTCAGATTCTTTTTTTGACAAATTTAAAGGAAAAAAATCGTTTTGCTCACTGAGTTCTAAAAACAAGCTCTAATTTTGACATTTTAATAACAATTTGATGGTTATTTTTTCTAACACGAATTGCACAAATTACACGAATTACACGAATTACACGAATTACACGAATTACACGAATTTTATTATTTGAATTAGTGTAATTCGTGTTAGAAAAAATCATTACGAAGAATAAACCTTTTTAATAGATTTTATGACTCAAAACGATATAATTCTACCCGCTTTAACCATTGGCATTGTAAAAGATGATAACCATCTGAAAGAGACATTGAAAGGGGCGCGTATAAACTCTTCTTTCCATAATTTTCCTACAAAAGAAGCGGCTTTTAAAGCTATTTTGGAAGGCGAAATTTTGGCTTGTGCCTGTTCTTTGGAGGAAATGCCGATTTCTCTACCTTTGGGTTTGGTCATTACAGCTTTATCTGAACGGAAAGTAGCTAATAATTGTATTGTCTCAAAAAATACTGAGGGGGTACTTTTTGCTGAAAATGAAGAGCTGAAAGTGTTGACTCTTTCAGATATTAACCGTGCTCAAATGCAGTATTTACAACCTCAATACAGCGTTGAAACAACCCATTTAACGCCTTTTGAAAGTTTGAAAAAAATCAAAGATGGTACTTGTGATGCCGTTATTTTAAGCCAAAATGACGTAAATTTACTTGATTTACAAGCAAATAATTGGCAAATACAGCCATTTAGCGTTCGAGAATTTATTCCAAAAGCAGGTCAAGGTGTTACGTGTCTCGTCACTGCCGAAGAGGATTTGCCGACACGTCGCCTTTTGAAAGAAGCACACCACCCCTCTGTATCTGCGGTTACAAACATCGAAAGAACGGTGCAAAAATTATTAAAAGACCATGATGTGAGTGCTTATTGTGAGCGCGACCGTATGGGCAATTACCACCTTTGGGCTGCGGCTTTGATAGATAATGATTTCCGTAAAATACGTCTTTCTCAAAGTACGACTTTTGGCATGGCAGAAAAAGCCGTCGAGCAATTACTTTCGGCTTAATTTTTGAACGGTTATGTTTTTATTCTAATTCATAAAAATATCACTTTTAGCGTTTAATAAATTATAATTTCCAAGACAATGGCAAAGCAAAAACTGTCTAAACCCACAAATAATCCACCAAAAGTGGCTCAAAATGTAAAAAAGCAACCTGCTCAACAGACAAAAACAGGACAAAAAACGTCTTCCATATTCGATGGTTGGCTGCCGATTGTGGCCGTTTTGGTCGTTACTTTTTTCGCATTTACCCAAATATTTCAAAGCGATTTTGTGAATTGGGACGATGATGTAAATATTTTGAAGAATAAAAACCTCGCGGCTTTCACGTTTGAAAACATCAAAAACATATTCACGAGCAATATTATGGGTGGATATAACCCGCTGCCCATTGTCACTTTTGCGATTGAAAAAGCCATAGTCGGTGAGGAAGGCTTGTCAAAACTCATACATGTCGATAATCTTATTTTACACCTCGTTACGGTCTTTTTGGTCTATCGCCTTGTCAGCTTGATGGGTTTCAGTCAGTGGTCAGGCTTGCTTGTGGCTTTGCTGTTTGGTATTCACCCCATGCGTGTCGAATCAGTGGCGTGGGCAACGGAGCGGAAAGACGTTTTGTTTGGTGCATTTTATTTTGCATCTTTAATTCAATACGCAAAGTATTTAAAATCAAATACTTATAGCGTAACGAACCGTCATTTTCTATGGGCATTTGTCTTGTTTGTGTTTGCGCTTTTTTCAAAAGTTCAAGCCGT
>JAYTUR010000697.1:0-4873 GCA_043744475.1 Saprospiraceae bacterium
TTTCTATTTTATGTAGGGTTCAAGTAACCAATCACTTTTTCATAGGTACATAATTTTTTTCGTATTTATTCCAAGGTATTTTTCTGTGGTTGTCATCGCCGAAATAAGTAATAATCATCTCGAATTGCTCTGGTGAACGATATTGAATGGTTTGGATAAGGTTCATTCTTTCATCTAAAAAGACCAAAGTAGGATAAACCATTTGCCCTTGCAGGAGTTCAGAAGCCAATTCATTGAATGAGACACCGCTTTGGCTAACAAAATGATAGGTTTTATTGCGAAAATTAATATCAGACCGTGTTTCAGCATCAAATTTAATGGTCAGAAATTTATCATTCAGATAATTAATTATCTGTGGCTGCGACAAGGTATTGCGTTCCAATTGTCGGAAACCATCACTCCATTTTGTATAGACCTCAATAAATACTTTTTTATGCGTTTTTTGAACCATTTGCTCAACTTGATCAATACCAAACCATTGCAAACTTTCCTGCGCTTTAATATGTGAAAATCCAATTGTTACGAGCAAAAGAACAGTCAATAAAGTCGCTTTATAGCTTCTCTTCATTATCCAATTTTTTTTTGAAACATTCTTATGAACAAAATAACCACTTTAAGACGGAATAACCAAAAAACCGTTTGGTACTGAGGGGTACTTTAAGAAAACTTTAACCCCCAACGTTAAGCATTCTTAAAAATAAGTAGTTGATTATCAAACAATTGCAGTTTTCGTTCTAAGCTCGAAAAAGGTATATTAGGGGCAGAAACCCCCGATTGGGATATTGGTGTCGAGGTTGACTTGAACATGCGTGCTTCGTTCCAAAGCCCTTGTTCAATAAAAGAATGAAGCAATTGACTGCCTCCTTCTACGAGTAAAATACCGATATTTTGAGCATAAAGATCTTGTAAGACCTTTTCTATCAAGTGCTCATCAAAGTCAATTGGGCGATAGTTTACATTTTTATGAGCGGTTTCATTTGTCAAATCCCCCCCCTCAGTATAAATGAGGGTTTTGACGGTATTATCAAAAATATGCAAGTCTTTAGACAGTCGTCGTTGTCTATCTAAAACGACTCGAACAGGTGATTTGCCGAAATAAAGGCGGTTAGTCAATTCTGGATTATCCAAAGCAGTTGTATTCGTACCAACCATAATAGCATCTACTTCGCTGCGCCATTTATGAACCAATCTTTTTGCAAACACATTGCTGATTGCGATGGTTTTATCGGACTTTCCGATAAAACCATCAGCCGTTTCAGCCCATTTTAGGATGACGAACGGGCGTTTCGACGAAATATTCGTAAAAAAAGGTTTCAATGTTGGATGTTTGCTCGTGCAATGGTTGGGTGTCACAACATTAACATTGACACCATTTTGCTTGAGTTTTTCGATGCTTTTACCTGCTACCTTTTCAAAAGGGTCTAAATAAGCGATGACAACCTTAGGTATTTTATGTTTTAGAATTAAGTCAACACAAGGCGGTGTTTTACCGAAATGAAAACAAGGTTCAAGCGACACAAAAATAGTTGAAGTCGTCAAACAAGAAAGATTTTCTGGTTTGACAGAAGCAATGGCATTTACTTCTGCATGAGCACCTCCAAAAGGGCTTGTAAAACCTTCTCCAATTATTCGTCCGTTTGAATCAATGATGACTGCGCCAACAGAAGGATTGGGTGAAGTCGTTCCAACACCTAAACGAGCAAGGTCGAAACAGCGTTGAATATATTTATTATCATTAATCATAATTTTATTGATTTATAATTTGGAATTTTAAAATAAAGAGACTAAATTTAACACAAAATTTACAGGCTCTTTAAATATAAATCAAGTCATTCATACTTAACATGTTTTGTACAACAAGGTGTTTTGTAAAAATACTGGAAAAAAATTTAGAAAAACAATTGTTGTATCTTTATCTTTTTCTAACTTCGTATTAGCGTATGAATTGACTAAATTTTGAAGAACCAAAATGAAAAAACTATATTTACTCATCAAAAATAATTGAACGTGTTAGTAAAAATCAAGCTTAAAAACTCCGACGATAACGTTATCGTTGACGACAAAGTCTATGAATACTTGACCACAGATTCCTATCTGTCTCAAGTAAAATTCGTAGATAATTTACGCAAACACTCAAGTGGTTGCGTTGTCTTCCAAAAAACGTGGAAAAAAGCGGATGGCAGTGGTTACAAAACCGAAACCATCTATCTACACAAGCTTTTGGCTGAAAAATTCCTTGCGGATCAACGCTCAAGCATCAAAAACCTTGTTGGTGCAAAAAACGGTGATAAATTAGATTGCCGTCTCGACAACATCGTTTGGCGTAGTCGTGCAGTTGCAAGTCGGCAACGAAAGACCAGTAACCACGTAGGTTATACGGGTGTTTACAAAGAAAACAACCGCTACCGTGCGGTTATTTCTGCCAATCGTAAATCTATTCATTTAGGGATGTTCGACACAGCGGAAGAAGCTGCCGATGCTTACAACCGCAAAAGTCGTGAACTTTTTGGTGAAGACGGCAAAATGAATAAAATCAATCGCTAAAAAAGGCTGCAAGAAAGAAGAAAAAGGCAACGAGCAAGTAAAAAGACTTGTTCTTTGCCTTTTTTTGTCCCCCTCAGTATTTCTTTAAGTTTTGATTTTTACACAATACTTTGATTATCAACGCAGACTCTAAATTCGCCACGCCACTCAAAACGTAATGAAATAACATATAAAAATAAATTTAAAACCATATATAAATACTGAAAGAGCAATTACTCCCTGTTTCTCGCTACGCTCGAAAGGCGAAACACACTCGCTCCTAAAAAAAACTTTCAAAGGCGCATTTTGAGTGCCGCGAAAAACAGTCTGTAATAATTAATGCGAATTTATTATGAACCCCTATTTTATGTTGAGTTTCAAAAAAAACGAATGCCTTTTCAAACTGACGCTTGAAAAGGCATTTGTTTTTACACTATTTCTAATCCGTTATTTCCCTACAATTTGAGCGATATAACTCAATGCCGTTTTATTCGTCGGATCAATGGCTAATGTTTTATTGAAAAACTCCTTAGCTTTTTCTAATTGTTGTAGCGTACCATAATAGATACCAATATAGTTATAAGCCGTTGGTGCATAACCTTTTGCACGAGCATCATCTGTTTTTGCTTCATAGATTTCAATCAACTTTTCATAAGTTGGTTTTGCCAACCAAAGCGGATTTGTTTCAGAAGTATCTAATTGTGTTTGTGATAGACCCTTGAAGTAGTAACCATCAGGACCAGCTGGAACAATTTCGATGTATTTATCAGCGTATTTTATCGAACGCTCATATTCCCGAGTCACGGCATTTGCGTAATACATTGCCAAAAAATACTCTGAATATGTACCTTTACAATCTTTCGATACCTTTTCATCGAGCATCGCCAAACCTTTTTTAATTTCCTTTTGACCATAGTAGGTCGTTGCTAAACTTGAATAAATCTCACAAGTCCGAGTAGAATCTGCTTTCATTACTTCTTTATACATGCTGATAGCATCATCCATATTACCTAACTTTTGAGCCGATTGTGCCGCATAGTTATAGTCATAGTCCACAACACGTTCAGCTGGTAACATATTGAATAACATTTTAGAAGCCTTATTCGATTCTTCCAACAACATCTTCCAATTGTCGCCATAAGGACCTTCGTAGTTCTTTTGTTTTTCAATCAAAAGCGCTTTTTCGTAATAAGCCCATGCTAACCAACGATATACAGTAGGATATTTTTCCGCATGTCTTTCAGCAAATTTCTTAGATACTGCAATGGCACGGTCATAGTCTTTCGCAGAATACGTTAAGAACTTGATAAAACGCAAACGTGCATCAGGGTCTTCAATTTTAGTTTTGGATAAATAGCAATCCAAGTCACCCGTTACTTTGTTAAATTCACCTATGTTGTAGTGCAACTCGGCTAACAGCTTACAGAATGCCGCATAGCTGTCATCAACTTTACGACCCGCTTCACACTCCTCAATGGCTTTATCAAATTTGCTTGCACGTTGCCAAATCAAAGCACGTTTCAAGTAAACCTCAGGATTTTTGGGGTCTTTTTGAGACGCTGTTTCGTAGTCGCTCATCGCACCACCTGCATCATTCTTAGCCATTTTAGCATCACCCATCTTAATCCAAACAATGGCTGGCTTAGGCTCAATATCACGAGCGCGTGTATAATTCGCAACCGCTTGCTCAACATTGGGATTGATACTGTTCAGATAAGAATCACCAATGAGTATATAGATATCAGGATGTCCTTCTTTATAAGGTCTTGCTCTTGAACTTCTTATAGCATTATCAAAGATCTCGTTAGCTTCTTTTGGATTTTTTTTATCGAGTAATAATTTACCCATACCAACAAGACATTGTGGGTTTTTTTTCTCAAGTGCTAAACCTTTATTATATTGTTCAAGTGCTTTTTCATAAGCCTGTTGAGGGCTTCCGTCAATTAAGTTACGATAATCACATTCTCCTAACCAATAGTAAGCCTCTGCTTGCTTTTCAGTTACTTTTTCTGAGGCGATATAAGCATTAAGCATTGTTTTCGCTTCGCTAAAGTTTTCGTTGACGATTTTTTTCTTAGCCTCGTCCAAAGCTGTTTGTGCGTTTACAGTCCAAGCAAAAAGGAGTAGCGCCGCAAAAATCTGAATTTTTTTCATTGTCAATTTTATGTTGTGGATGTTGTGAAGAAATTGTTTTTGTAAATGTTACGTTGAATCATCAGTATTGAGTTGTTCATCTAATTGAAAGGGAATCGCCATAAAGTACTAACCAATTTTTCCCTCTCAGTATTTTGACGATTAAATTTAAAAGTTTGTCAAATCGAACAAAATCAATACTTTATGCTCATTACTA
>JAYTUR010000698.1:0-4867 GCA_043744475.1 Saprospiraceae bacterium
GTGCTTCAAAACGTGCATAATCATCGAAGTCGTCGTCGTTTTGCCATGACTACCCGCCACAACAACCCGTTTTTTGTCCTTCGCATGATTGTAAATAAACTCTGGAAAAGATTGGATAGTCAAGCCCAACTCTTGCGCTTTTGCCAATTCGGGATTGTCTTTGCGGGCGTGCATGCCCAAAATAACCATATCCAAATCAGGTGTAATTCTGTCCGTTGACCACCCCTCAGTATCGGGCAATAAACCAACAGCTTTGAGTCGAGAGCGAGCAGGTTCATAGATTTCGTCGTCTGAACCTGTAACAATGTTTTCATTTTGTTTTAACGCTAATGCCAAATTGTGCATCACTGCCCCGCCAATGGCTATCAAATGAATTTTCATAGAAGTTATGTTTCTGTTAAGCTGCCACAAAATTATCCCAAAATCTGTTTATTTAGCCTTTTATTTGTCATTTTCTAAAAAAATTAAGGCTTTTTCTATGACTCTATACACCCCTATTAACTCTATTTCAGAAATACAATAAGGCGGCATCAAGTACAAAACATTGCCCAAAGGTCGTATTAAAATGCCATTTTCAAGGAAAAAAGGCTGAATAATGGTTTTAATCGAATTAAAATAAGACGTATTTTCACCTGTATGTAGTTCAATCGCCAATATCGTTCCTGTTTGTCTGATGTTCTTAATGAGTGGATGCGCCTTTATTTTTTCCAAAAAAGCCGCATGTTGACGGCAAATCATCGCTATCTGATTTTGACAATCCTCCCCCCTCAGTATGTCCATGCTTGCGACCGCCGCCGCACATACAATCGGGTTGGCGGTGTAAGAATGACCATGAAAAAACGTCTTCATCATATCGTCAGAATCAAAGGCTGAAAATATTTCAGCGTTGCAAACTGTCACACCCAAAGGCAGAAAACCACCCGTTATGCCCTTAGAAAGACAGATAATATCAGGTTTTTGGGTCAAATAGTCAGTAGCAAAGATTTTACCTGTACGTCCAAAACCCGTCATCACTTCGTCGGCGATGCACACAATATTATATGTCTTCGCCAATGCCAATAATTTATCTAAACCCGCCGCTTCGTACATCAACATACCCGAAGCCCCTTGCACAAGTGGCTCAAAAATGAAAGCCGCCACATCGCCTTGTTGCGCCGCCGCTTCAAATTGCGCCAAACTATCTTCCAAATTTTCAACAGTAGGCGTTGGAATATGCACGACATCGAATAAAAGCTTTTGAAAAGGCGCATTAAAAGGACTGCGTTCAGCCGCCGACATCGCCCCAAAAGTATCGCCATGATAAGCCCCTTCAAAAGCAATGAAGCGGAGCTTATGCGTCTCTCCCCTATTGAAAAAATATTGCACAGCCATTTTCAACGCCACTTCAACGGCTGTTGAGCCATTATCGGAATAAAAAACCTTTGAAAACGTAGGCGGTAAGACTTCTAACAGTTTTTCTGCTAACTCAATAGCGGGCGTATGCGTAAAACCTGCAAACAAAACATGGTCAAGTTTGAGGGCTTGTTCCGCTATCGCTCGTGCAATCGTTGGATGTCCGTGTCCATGAATGTTGACCCACCACGACGCAATCGCATCGAGAAAACGGCGACCATCGGAAGCATACAAATAAACACCTTCTGCCCGTTCAATATGTATCAATTCTGCCGCACCTTTTTGTGGTGTGAAAGGATGCCAAATGTTTTTTTTATCACGTTCTATCATCTATTTTCCATTTTAAGCGGCGAAGAAAATACTTTGCGGCGCAAAAAAGGGTTTTTAGCGTGGAAAAAGTGCTTTTTGTTTTAAAAATCATGGAATTATCTTATTTACTGATGTTATACACAAAAGCCTTGTAAACGTTTGTTTACAAGGCTTTTGTTTTGTCATTCAGAAAGAATACTGAGGGGTATCTTTTATTTCGTGAATCTAAAGACCCAATTTATAAGGGAGTTTTGCCTGGATACAGAACCCAGCATTATTGTTCGTTGTATGAGTGTAGAAGATAGAATGAGATGAACATATTGTGTCAGCAGGGCTTTTCTTATGTTAGAGAACGGTTGCACTTACGAATACCCCGCCTTGTTTAGCCTTTGTGCGTGGGCTTTTAAGGCGGGGTATTCGTAAGTGCTTTGTTCGACAACGTTTTTTTATTCTTCCTTAAAAAGATTAATTTGTAAATTTGATGTCAAATACTCTCTTTTTAATCTATATTCTTCAACAATATGGTCAGGGATTGATAAATTTCTCAAACTATTAGGTTCTACTTTTATCGCTCCTGAACCATAACTTTTTCCAATTGCTTGAAGATTATCCAACGTATCTTTATGGTTAAGTGCTTTCCATAAATTTAGAGTATATTCCTTTCCTTTATGATTTGGATAGACGCACAAAAAAGCTGTAAGCGGCAATACATTCGCTTCATTTAAAATAAAACGGACATCTCTACGACCTAAATAGGCAAAAAGTAAGGCAGGAACTTCCCGTTTCTCCATTTTGTACCAAGGTTTGCGTTGTTTGATAAGTGGGCGTTCTGGTAATCCTAAACGACTTCCATGGTTTATATACTCTATTAGTTCTTCTCCTTGAATGTCTCTTTCATTGCTTAATGAGAGCAAGTATGTTGGGCGGTTATTACTTTCTAATTTTTCTAAATCTTTTATGTCTATTGAATCTTTTTGAACATCGCCTGTTCTACCGATTGCTCTTTTGAAATGAGTTGGATTAAGTTTAAGGTCTTCAATTTGTTGTTTTGTTAAAAAGAAAAACTCGTTTGAACCAGTTGCGATACCTCTCAGTATTTGGGCAAAATCCGACAAAACATATTGGGTTTTTGCTTTTGTTGCTTGTGGTCTTGAAAAGCCTGTTTCGATTGCTTCATTAATATCTCTTTGAGTTGCTACAATCGTTTGAATATTATTATCACAAAAACCATTTTTGACAAATTGAGCAAAATCATCTGTGTAAGGTTTATCAATTTTACTCCAAATAAGATAATCTTCTTGTGGCTTATTGCGAATAAAAAATACAAGGGCATTCGTATCAACACTTGGGAAAGGTGTTGCTTCACTGCTAAATGTTGTGACACACTCAACACAATATTTGGAAGTTATCCATTTCCAAAGAGGCTGCGCCGATTTACCTTCGCAGGTATCTGCGGGCATAATAAAAGCTAATCTGCCATTTTCTTCTAATAATTCAAGTGCTTGTATCAAAAAATAAATATGTAAACCTGCACGTCCGTCAATCACAAACCCCATTTTTTGCATACTCAATTTTTTCAAATAGAGTTTAGTCATTTCATCTATTCTATGATGTCTGATATAGGGTGGATTGGCTACAATGGCTTTAAATTTTCTTTGCGGTGTGTTTTTGATAAAATCTCTAACTTCCAACAAGCAACCATTACTGCTGTAAGTTTCTGATTTTAAGACATTTTCATCTATATCCGTTCCATAAAATTTAATTTGCGGTGCAATAGCTTTCAATGCTTCGTAAAACGCCCCTTCGCCACTTGCAGGGTCAAAAATCATATCTGTGTCTTGTGAGACATAAGTAATCATAGCATTTGCAACCCAAGAAGGTGTCCAAAACTGCCCTTTGCTGCGTAGCTTTTCTCGTTCTACCCATTCTGTTGGAAGGCATTGATGTTGTTTTAACTTCTTCATATTAAAGTATTTAGAAGATGAAGAACATCGGGTGTCAATTGGAGAGAACCGCCTTCAAATTTGACATAAGGCAAAATATGCCCATTTTTATCTTGTATAAATTCGGGAATCAGCTTGGGTTGTTCGGTTGAATGTCCCAGCGGATAAGCATAATGGTAATAATACTTGTAAATTGCTTTCTTTGTCGTCGCACCACCTGGTGCTTGAAATACTTGTTCTGTTGGTAAAATCCAACCTTCATCAACCAATCTTTCGGCTTCGTCCAATGCTAATCCAAAAGCTTTATCAAAAAAAACGTGCCATACGTGAATAGATACACCCGTCTCTTTTTGCCATTCTTTTAAAGGTATCCTATCCTCTTCTTTGATAATAACAGTTGGTAAAACATCTGTTTTTGATAGTCCAAGTTTACCACCTAATCGTTTTTGGGGTTTCAACGGTTTATTATAGCCAGGCATTTTCTCTGCAACCCAAAGTGAATTTTCACATTCAATAGCAATGATTGCCTTCGCAAGTAAAGGTTTTAGTTTACTTTCAATAGTAAATGGCAATTCTTCTATACCTCCAATACTTGTTAAAAAATCATTAACTTCTTCTAAATCACTCTTTTTGAATAGTAATAAATCAGGTCTTTTTATTTTGCCAAGTCCTGCGTGTTCTAATCTTTCAAAATATAATTCAAAAGCACGAACATCATCCGTAGGTGCAGTTCCACTCGGTCCATAAGGAATGGCAAAAAAATGATCAGTAGCATTGATTGCATCTGTTAAACGTTTTTCACTCCAAACGCCTTGTGACCAGCGCATGAGAAAATCACTCCCTCTTAATTTTCGAGGATTTAGCCAAAAATCAGACCAAGAGACTTCTGTTATTGCTCTTAATTCTAACTCTATTTCTTCTTTTAAAACACTTAATATTTTTTCGAATGGATGCACAGTTAATTTATTTTGGGGCGAAGTTACAAATTTATTTTTCTTGGGTTTTTTTTTATGTCGTTGAACAACGCCATGTATGCAACCACTTGCGTACATCACACATCTATCCACAAAACTACATTTTTCAAATAAATAAAAAAATATTGATGTAAAAATGTTGTAGGGTTTTCTTATAAAACTTTTTGCCCTTACAGGGCGATTGAAGTTAATGTTTAAAACTTATTGCTACCAATGTTATGCACCTAACGGCGCAATTACCTGACGATA
>JAYTUR010000699.1:0-4854 GCA_043744475.1 Saprospiraceae bacterium
ATTAAGTGGGCTATTAATATCATATATATCAGATTTAGATTCTTTGGTTTTAGTTCTACTGTCTTCGATTTGATTCATAACCTTATCTGTTTCGCCTAAAAAATTTTGAACGATGGGTTTGACATTGCCTAATAATGTAAATGTATTTTCTCGAAGCGGGTCAAGATATCTATACGACATAGAAGTCGTTTTCGTTTGTTCATCGAGCATCCGAGCACCGTCCGCAAACCATATCAAAACGCTATAAAAAAAAGAGAAAACCAGTGCTAATATAAACCCACCAATGATTTGATTGGGTAAATCGAGTTGCACCACTTCCAAAGCACCTGAAATCGCATGACCAACCATACGAAATAGCCACATTGAAATAAAAAAAGTCATAATAAAACCGATGACAAACATGAGTGGGTTGTACATATCAAAGCCTTGCTCCAAGGCATGCGTCATATAAGGCGAAAACTTAAACGCTGCCATCAAAGCAATCACAATAGACATGACTTTAAAAACGGAGTTGATGATACCATCTTTGAAACCTAAGTAAAATCCATAGGCGGCGGCGGCGGCGAATAAAATATCAATTGTCATACCTGTACCTCTCTCATTTTGATTATTGTGTAAGATTTTGCTCAAAAATACATCGTAATTTGCTGAAAATCAATAACTCTCGATAAAACAAGCATAAATACCGCTTCAAGTTGCGCTTTTCTATACTTGGAATACCATATTTATTTTAGTTTTAGACTCAAAAAGCAATGTATAGGCACATAACCGATAAAAAAAAACGAAATGTGTGCATTTGGGCTGATATTCTTATATTGTTTCGTAATATACTACAACTTAATGATTTATGGTATAGATATTGTCCATACATTATTTGATATTAACCGAGTATCTTATTCTTCAATTTTACATACATGTTTCAAGAACTCAATATACCAAACTATACAAGCGTCATCAATGGAGAAGACAGTACGTCGTCAGATACTAGACCGTTGAACATTCTCCTCATTGAAGACAATCCAGGTGACGCCCGAATCGTGGAAATCTTACTCGAAGATTCCGATTTGCCTGAATGTAACATTACACATTGCCAAACTTTAGGCGAAGGCGTAAATAAACTTTTAGAAAAAGATTTTGACGTAGTTTTGCTTGATTTGTCGCTACCCGACTCCCGTGGTTTTGAGACGCTACAACGTCTCATTTCAGCCAAACCTGATGTAAATGTAGTCGTTATGACGGGTTATTCAGACAAAGCTTTGGGTCTGAATGCCGTTAAAGCAGGAGCACAGGATTTTATGACGAAAGGTGCGTTTGATTCAGAGATATTGTCCAAAACAATTCGTTATGCGATTGAGCGCAAAAATGTCCTTATAAAATTGGCTGCCGCAACGCGCGCAAGAGAAGTGGCAGAAGAATCGGCGCGTATGAAAGAGCAATTCATCGCCTCTATTAGCCATGAAATGCGGACACCGATGAATGCCATTTATGGTATGTCGAACCTGTTGGCACAGACTTCACTTGATGGAGAACAACGCAGTTTCATTGATTCAGTCCGTCAATCAAGCGAAATCCTACTCGGCGTAATCAACGATATTCTCGAAATATCAACGCTTCAAAACGGTAAGATGAGTTTTGAGTCCAAAAATTTTGATTTACACGAAGTGATGATCAACCTTGTGAATGTCATGCAATATAAAAAAGATGAAAAACTGCTTGAATTTCAGTTGTCTATTGACCCCTCAGTACCTACTATTCTAAATGGCGATAAACTGCGATTGAATCAAGTATTATTCAACATCGTTGGCAATTCAGTCAAATTCACAGATGAAGGTGTTGTAAAAATTAATGTTCAAGCCATTGATAATCAATCAGATACCCTTATTTTACGCTTTGTTGTTACGGATACTGGCATCGGTATTCCAGCAGACAAGGTTGATGCTATTTTTGAATCTTTTACACGGGTAAGAACAAAAGATAGAATTTACGAAGGCACAGGTTTAGGTTTAGCGATTGTGAAAAACCTCGTACAGTTGCAAAATGGGCGGGTGTGGGCAGAAAGTGACTTGGGCAAAGGAACGACTATGGTTATTGAATTGCCCTATAATAAAGTCAGCACAGACGCGACTATTGAAAAAACAGAAGTCGTACCCCCTCAGTATCAAGGGTCAAAAAGTCGCGCTTTTCGGTTACTTTTAGTTGAAGACCATAAAATGAATCAAATTGTTGCGCGCAAAACATTGGAGCGTCAATTTGACAATATCATCATTCAAATAGCTGAAAATGGTAAAGAATGCCTTGAAATCCTAAAACAAGGCAGCGTGTTTGACATTATTTTGATGGATATTCAAATGCCTGTTATGGACGGTACTGAAACAATTGCCTATATTCGAGAGTATATACCAAACATCAAAACACCGATTTTGGCAATGACGGCTCATGCGAATATTTCAAAAGACGATTCGTTTAAAACTTACGGTTTTGACGATTATGTCTTAAAGCCTTTTGAGCCAGAGCAGTTTTTTGAAAAAATACATTATTATTTAAACACGCATAGCGGTTTTAACAATTAGGTATTATATTTGTAATCAATAGGTTGAAGTTCTATATTTTGAACGTGCTAGGATAGATAACTGAGAAAAAATTATTAATAACTGAAACTCATATACGACTCATGAGTACCACTATTTCTTTTCAACATATCAACCTCGAGTATCTCGAAACCATGACGGGCGGCGATGCCGAAATGATGAATCAGATGATTCACATGCTTTTTGACGAAATTCCTGTGGAAATCATCAAAATGCAAGAATGTGCTGCCGCAAAAGATTGGGAAGAAATTTTCCAACTCAGTCACAAACTCAAAACGACGCTTGCCTTTATTGGTAATGACGATATTTCTTCACTCAATAAAACCATTGAGCACTGTTCGCGCAACAGAATTGATATTAAAGAAATACCGCCGATGGTTGAGCAGCTTTCTGAATTGTCAGAGCCAATTGTAGCAGAATTAAAAACAGTAAAATATTGAAAATCAATTTTTTATGCATCATTTTCCTTTAAAAAGATTGATAAAATTGACAATAAGCGATGACACATTTGCCTATTTTTTGCGCTCAGTGACAAACATAACCAACTGTTCCAAAGAAGTGCGTACCTCCGATTCTGGAAATCCATGGAGTATCTCAATGGCCTCTGAACGGTAACGGCGCATAGCGGCTTCTGAATAATTCAAACCACCACTTTGACGGACGAAATCAATTACTTCTGCGACTTTAACGGGGTCTTCGTTGTGCCGTTTCACGATATTAATAATGCGGTCACGCTCTTTTTTAGGGGCTTGATTCAAGGCATAAATAAGCGGTAAAGTCATTTTTTTCTCTTTGATGTCAATACCCAAAGGCTTACCCACATCGTCTGTCCCGAAATCAAACAAATCATCTCTTATTTGGAAGGCAATGCCGATTTTTTCACCAAAAAGGCGCATTTTTTCAATCACATCGGCATCGGTTGTTGTTGAAGCTGCCCCAACGGCACAAGCGGCGGCAATGAGAGAAGCGGTTTTTTGCCTAATAATATCGTAGTAAATGTCTTCTTTTATGTCCAAACGACGGGCTTTTTCAATTTGTAGCAACTCCCCTTCTGACATTTCTTTGACGGCATTTGACATAATGGTCAGCAACTTAAACTGGTCGTTTTTCAAAGCCACTAATAAACCTTGCGACAAGAGATAATCACCCACTAAAACCGCAATTTTGTTTTTCCACAAAGCATTGACGCTAAAAAACCCACGTCTTTCGTAGCTGTCGTCCACCACGTCGTCATGTACAAGTGAGGCAGTGTGCAATAATTCAACCAAAGAAGCCGCTACATAACTCGCAGGATTAAAAGTACCACACAGTTTTGCTGCAAAAAAAACAAACATCGGACGCACTTGCTTACCTTTTCTTTGCACGATATAGTACATGATTTTGTCAAGCAACGCCACATTGGTCTTCATCGAATCTCGAAAATGTTTTTCAAATTCTACCAGTTCGTCGTCTATAGGTTTTTTAATATCGTCAAGTTTCATATTGCGTCGGGTAAGTGAAGCGGAACGTCGCCGTTATTCGTATCTTTTCTCCTTTGGAGACTATAAACAATAGTTCGTTAAGTTTTTGTCCGCGATTAGCACCGCCTACGGCGGCGGAAGGGTTCTTTTGGACGGACTATTGATAAATATGACTAACAAAAAAGATTGACAAAAGTAAGCTGCTATTTTCAATATTTTTTGAAAAATAGAAAAAACCGACCCCCTCAGTATTTTTTCACGTTTTGAGTTTTGACCAAAAAAAATTATTTTGATGTAAAAAAAAAGACAATATCTACCCCCTCAGTAAATATTGCCTTTTTTAGAAACTGTTTTAAAACCTACTTCTCACTGTTTCTCGCTTTGCTCGAAAAGCGTACTTTAAGGTTTTTTTTCAGAGCGAAGCTATTTTTTGAATAAAAATCTTTGATTTTTATTCAAAAAATAGCTTCGCTCTGAAAGATTTTCTCTCTGCACGCTTTTTTTGCGAAGCAAAAAACAGTGAGTAATTGTATGTTTTTAGTTTTAAAACAATTTCTTATGTTTGGGAATGATAGCACAATAAGTTACCCTATTTCATTTTGCAACCTATTACATATTCATCATTAAAATATTCATCATTACTTATTCTTCTTTAAAATTCCAAAGCGTTAAAAATCCTGTATGGAAATTGCCCTCTCTAAAATCCTTGTTTTGCATTAATTTTTGATGAAAAGGAACGGTTGTTTTAACGCCTTCGACGATAAATTCATCTAAGGCACGTTCCATTTTGCGGATACACTCTTCCC
>JAYTUR010000700.1:0-1257 GCA_043744475.1 Saprospiraceae bacterium
TTTTTTGGCAACTTTTTTACAAGCTTTCATCATCTTTCGCAAGGTTTTCTTATCGTCTATTGCCATAATGAGTTGTACCAAATCAACTTTTAATTCTGCAATATTCATTCTGTATCAATTTTCAAAAATCAAAAAATACGATTTTATGCGTCAAAATTAATCATTTTTTATTGAAACTACTGAGGGGGTACTGATTTTTCAGAACAGCGATTAATTCATTTAAGTTGCCAATTTTTGGCACATTTAGCCATTGAGCTGCTTGTTTTATGAGTTTTTCAGGCGTTTTTCGAACGTTTTGCCATTCAGTTAAGGCACTTGCGCCTTTCGATTTCGACAGCTTTTCCCCTTGTTCGTTTGTCGTTAGGGCATGGTGAACAAACAACGTTTCCTTGAATGAAGTTCGACCCAACTGTTCGGCAAGAAAAATCTGCGCCGCCGTTGAAGACCATAAATCCGACCCGCGCACGATGAAATTAACGTCAAAATGACCATCATCCACCAATGAAGCGACTTGATACGCAGGTAAATTATTTTTTTGACGGATAACAAAATCGCCTATGGAATGATGAAGGGTGAAAGGTGAATGATGAATATTTTGTGTTTTTAAATCAAAATTATTGATTGAAACGGTTGTTGATTCAGGCACATGAATACGCCAAGCCGTTTCTTTAGCACCAAAATCTAAATGCTTAAAACGGCAAGTTTGCGGATACAAACCATTCAAAGAGGCGGCGTTTATTTGTTTTCTTGAACAATTACAAGTATAAACTACCCCCTCAGTATTTTTTAATGCGTTGAGTGCATTTTGATACAAATCCAACCGATGATGTTGCGACCAATTCAGTTGAAAATCCGAAACAGATGTCGGACCTTCATCCCATTCGATACCCAACCAATCAAGTGTTCTGAAAATATCGTCGAGATATTCAATACGCATACGTTCTGCGTCGAGGTCATCAATCCGCAGCAAAATTTGACCTTCAAACGCTCGTGCAAGGGCATAAGTAAGGATAAAGGATGCACCATTGCCTTCATGCAGCAAACCACTAGGCGTTGGGGCGATACGGGTTTTGAATGGCGTTTTCATAGGACGAAGTTAGGTTGCTATGGTCTAAAAATGCAATTTATACTGAGGGGGTGTAAAAAAGACTTATTTCTTAGACGTTGACACTGTTTTTAGATTTATATTTCGACCAATTTTAACAACTTGAATTTTTATAAAAATGAAAAACATTCTCATACTCATCTTTTTGCTTA
>JAYTUR010000701.1:0-1257 GCA_043744475.1 Saprospiraceae bacterium
GGTGGTTGACGAGTGGGGTGGTTGGTATGAAGTTGAAAAAGGCACAAATGGGGCTTTTCTATATCAGCAAAATACCATGCGTGATGCGATGATAGCGGGTACGACTTTAAATATTTTTCATAAATATTGTGATAGAGTGCGTATTGCCAATTTGGCACAGGCAGTCAATGTTTTGCAAGCCGTGATATTGACAAAAGGTGAAAAAATGATTTTAACACCCACCTATCACGTTATGGAAATGTACAATGTGCATCAAGACGCGACGATGCTACCCCTCAGTATAAAGTCCGAAAATTACAGTTTTGGTCAAGACAGCCTTCAAGCGGTTTCCGTTTCTGCATCAAGGGATAAAAACGGCGTGGTACATATTTCATTGGTCAACATCAATCCGAATAAAGGTCAAGAAGTGTCTGTCAGTTTAAGAGGTGTGTCAGCTTCAAGTGTGAGTGGACGTATATTAACGTCTCAAAAATTGCAGGATTACAATGATTTTGATAATCCAAACAAGATAAAACCTGTTGAATTTAAAGGTGCGTCTTTGACAGGAGATGAATTGAAAGTTACTTTGCCGCCTGTTTCGGTCGTGGTTTTGACGTTGAAATGAACATAAACGACTTGAGTCAAGTTCAAAACTTGGTGCAAGTTTATTAATTGAAAATCAATGTTTTATGTAAAAGTTTTCATAAAAATGAAAAATAATAATATCCTAACTATTCTTTTAGTCGCATCAATTTTGATTGCTCAAACGGCTAATGCTCAACGAAACGAAACCAAAGCGAATGATTCAAACACACCTTTACATTTGCTGCAACCCGATTATCCTGTACCTTATGGCAAAGTGGATATTGGCGAAGTGACAAAGGTTTTGAACCGCATTCATGGCTATCTCGATACCGTTACACCCGCTGCCTTGGTCAATAGCAAAACAGGTGAAAGGCTAAAAGATTTATCAAAAATTGATGAAAATACAACGCTTGCAAAAAGTGATTTCCGTCTCGTCAGCTACGAATGGGGCGTGACGTATGGTGCGATGCTGTTGGCAACAGATGCTACAGGCGATGTACGTTTTAAAAGTTATGCAGATACAAGGCTTCAATTTCTTGCAGATGCAGCACCGTATTTCAAAAAATCGGCAGCAGAACATGGAGATTGGGGGTCAAAAACGCCTTTGAAAAACCTCATTTTGCCCCATGCCTTAGACGATTGTGGAGCTATGTGTGCGGCGATGATTAAAGCAAAACGGGCGGGTTCAAAAGC
>JAYTUR010000702.1:0-4847 GCA_043744475.1 Saprospiraceae bacterium
ACGTTTTAAATACGTTTTAAATACGTTTTAAATACGTTTTAAATACGTTTTAAATACGTTTTAAATACGTTTTAAATACGTTTTAAATACGTTTAGTAAACTTTAAAAATTTACTAAACGTGGCGTTTACACCCCCTCAGTACAAAAGGCAAAGACTATCTCTTATCAACCAAATTGAAACAAGTTTTGGTTTTTATCGTAAATGTTTAAACCTAAAAGCGAAAAAATCTAAAAAAATAGTATTTTTGCACGCATTTTTTAAAAATATTAAGAATAATTCATTTTCCAATAAAAACTAAGCGATAAATGGCTAAGCAGAAATTCAAAAAAGTTGACAATGACGAAGTATTGGTGGACATTGCAGAAGTAACAAAAGATACGCGACACTGGTTAGATGTATATCAAAAATCACTTATGTATAGTGCAATTGCACTACTTTTAGTTGTTGGTGGTTGGTATGCTTGGAATTCTTATGTAGAATCCAATCAGAAAAAAGCCATTCAAGCGATGTGGAAAGCAGAGCAAATGTTCAAGCAAGATTCTTTTGCAGTCGCTTTAAACAATCCAGGTGGTGGTTACGAAGGATTCTTAGATATTTCTAAAAAATATAGTAGTACACCTGCGGGTAATATTGCTAACTATTATGCAGGTATCTGTTATTTGCAATTAGGCAAATTTGACGAAGCGATTAAACATTTAGAGGATTTTTCGCCAAAAGGTGAAGTATCGCCTACGATGAAATACGGTGCTTTGGCTGATGCTTATAGCGAAAAACAAGATTTCAGCAAAGCTTTGAAATATTACAAAGAAGCCGCTTCTTCTGGTGGTATTGATGATATGAAAGCCTTTTACTTGAAGCGATATGGCATGTTGAGCGAAAAACAAGGCGATGTATCTTCTGCTTTGAGTGCTTACAAAGAAATTAAAGAAAAATTTGGTGCAACAACCGATGCACGTGATATTGACAAATACATCGCTCGTGCTGAATCAATGAAAAAGTAATTCAATTTTAATAAAACAATCTGCATAGATGGGGCTGTTGGATAAGCGAAATGTTTATCGTTCAGCCTCATTTTTTTTTACCTTTATCAAAAATTCGATAAAAAAATTGATAGCAATAAGTTACACTTATAAATATACACTTAAATCATGATAAAATTAACACAATATAGCCATGGAGCTGGCTGCGGTTGCAAAATCTCTCCAAAGGTTTTAAATGAAATTTTGAAAAATCAGAACGAAAAACAGTTCTACAAAAACCTCATTGTCGGCAATGAAGAGCGCGATGATGCGGCAGTCATGGACTTAGGCGACGGCACGGCTATCATTTCTACGACTGATTTTTTTATGCCGATTGTAGATGATGCCGAAGATTTCGGACGTATTGCCTCTGTTAATGCTATTTCTGATGTCTATGCAATGGGTGGAAAGCCCCTTTTAGCTATTGCTATTTTGGGCTGGCCTATTGATAAATTGCCGCCCGAAGTTGCGAATCAAGTCATTGAAGGCGCACGTAAGGCGTGTGCTGAAGCGGGTATTCCGCTTGCGGGTGGACATTCAATTGACTCACCTGAACCGATTTTTGGATTAGCCGTTACGGGTCGTGTTTTGGTTAAAAATATCAAGAAAAATGGCGGTGCTACAGAGGGGTCTGTTTTGTTTTTGACCAAACCTGTGGGTGTTGGCATCTTTACAACGGCTCAAAAAAAGGACAAACTCAAGCCCGAACACGCCGATATTGCCCCACTCAGTATGAAAAAGCTCAATAAGCTCGGTGAGGTATTTGGAGAACTTGACTACGTAGAAGCGATGACAGATGTGACAGGTTTTGGCATTTTAGGGCATTTGAGCGAGATGTGCGAAGCCTCAAATCTATCTGCCGTCATCGAATTTGATAAAATACCTTTACTCAACAAAGAAGCGATTGATTATTATTTAACTGAAAAATGTATCCCTGGTGGAACTGTTAGAAACTTTGATAGTTATGGGCATAAAATTGGACAACTAACTGATTATCAACGAAATATACTGTGTGACCCACAAACATCTGGTGGTCTTTTAGTCGCTGTTAAACAATCAAAAGTCGCTGATTTTCAAAATATACTGAGGGGGTATGATTTGGATTTAGAACCGATGGGTTACTTCGTTGAGCAGCAGGAAAAGTTGGTTTCTGTTGTTTAAATTGTAAAAAACAACCTTTCCGAAAGTTTGTAGCTTTCGGAAAGGAATTGTTTGTAAGTTATCCTTTCTTCATTTTGACAGACTGTGCCATTTTCTGCGCTTTCAACGCGAGTTCAGTCGCTAAAAAGCAGTGTGCTTGTGGCATAGCCGTTTCAGTACGATTTAAAATATCATCTACCAAAAGTCCACCGAAGGGTAATGGTTCTTTACTACAATCAATATAACGCGTCTCTTTTTGATTGACAAGGTAAAGATGATTGCCACCTTCATGGGTTGTGGCAATATCTATATTTTTACGTACTTCGATGAACCCCTCAGTACCCAATATCGTCAAACGCCCGTCTCCCCATGAATTTAAGCCATCGGGCGTAAACCAATCCACGCGGATATAACCTGTTCCATTATTGCCTTTCATCATCACATCGCCAAAATCCTCAAACTTAGGATATTGTGGATGATTGACATTACCAACTTGCGATGCCACAATTTCTGCTTGAGTAGAACCTGTAAAGAAGAGAAATTGGTCAAACTGATGCGAGCCAATATCCGTAATGATGCCACCATAATATTTACAGTCAAAAAACCAATCGGGTCTTGTTTTCGGAGACATACGATGTGGTCCCATACCAATTGTTTGAATCACTTTACCAATTGCACCCGCCTTCACCAACTCACCCGCCTTGACAGTGGCGCGGTTTTCATGCCTTTCACTGTACATAATTGAGTAAATACGCTTGGTTTCCTTTTGCACACGACGCACTTCTGCCAATTGTTCGAGTGAGGTAATACCCGGTTTATCAACCAAATAGTCTTTACCATGCTTCATCACTTCTAACCCCAAAGGCGCACGTTCGACAGGAATGCCTGAGCTTAAGATGAGTTGAATGGACTTATCTTCTAAGATTTCTTCTTTACTCTTCGCCAATTTTGCAGAAGGATATTTTTTAGCAAATGCTGCTACCAAATCAGGTTCTTTGGCATAAAAGGAAACCAATTGACCGCCGCCTCTTGTCACAGCATCGGTCATGCCGTAAATATGGTTGTGGTTGATGTTGATAACTGAAAATTTGATCCGTGTTTCGATACGTGATTCAGCCATTACTGTTTTTGGTAATGCCGACAATAAAGCCATACCTGTTGCTGCTTTTGCAGTTTGTGTCATAAATTTACGACGGTCAAAAAGTGTATTTTTCATCTTGTTGTTTGTTTATAAATTATTGATTTAGAATATTTTAAGTCATATCATTTTTTAAAATAGCATTTTTATGATTGACCTTTGACTGCAAAATAAGATAAGTTATTAAACCATCAAATACATTTTGCCAAACGCTTCAAAATACATGCTATCATTTTTATAAAATTTCAGATTGGGTATAGTAGATGGTAAATAAAACGGGTCACTATTTCCCACTTGGTAAAATAGCGACCCATTTTGTTAAAAAAGGTATTTGAAATTAGATAGAACAGCGCATCTGTTTTGCTCTAATCTCTAATCACAACTTTTTTATTGATAACCCCATTTTCTGATTCAACCGTCAATATATAAAGCCCGTTGTTCAAATTAGAAACAGATAGGTTTTGAGAAGTAAAACCAACTTCAAAACGCTTATTTTTAGATTGAATCAACTGACCTGCTACATTATAAAGCTTCACTTGTGCATCAAAAGCCCGTTCTGATGTCATATTGAGTTGTAAAGACTGATTTTTACTGAGGGGGTTCGGAGAGACTTCAAAATTTGAAATGCCAGAAATTTCCTTAGTTCCGTTCAAACCACCTGCTACAAAATTTTGGCGTGTTGTGAATTCAGAACAAAAAACGTAGTTGCTATACGGTTTGATACGCCAATAATAGTTCTGACCTGATGCCGTCAAATAATTAGAAACCATTGAGCTGTTAATATTCAAAGAATTAGTTGCTGAAACTAAAATGCGCGAATCAAAAAATGTAGGTGTTTTAGCAATTTCAACGACATAGCCCGTTGCATTAGGCACCGCTGCCCATGACAAAGTGAAGTTATTGAAAAACGTCGTGGTAGCACCATTGACGGGCGATGTTAATGTAGGTAAGTCCAAAGTTGTAACTGAGGGTGCAACATTTCCAACACGTATATAACCCCTGTTTGAACTATTGAGGTAGTTGTTTTGCATCGCCGTCCGTTGCATGGGCGAAAATTTCGTTTCACAGCCTGTAAAATAGTCCATAATGTTCGTTTCATCAGGGTCTATTTTTACACCTTTTGGGTCACAAGTCAGACCGACATAAGTACAGCCATTATATCCAAAACCCAAATTGTAATTAGGCGGCGTATCGCAAAAGCCATCACCAGCAGTTGAACAATTGGCATCAGAACCTGTACGAGCCGCATTTTCAACAGAATAAGTACCGCCACCAAAGCAACTCACCGTTGCTGGCGCGCAAGGTGTCGTCGAAGTGGGTTTGAATGGACACGTTTCCCAACCATAAAAAGGATGAGAAAGCGTGAAAAAATGTCCCGCTTCGTGGGCAATTGTCACAGCACCGCCGAGAGAGGCTTGTGAGTTGGTAACCACAAACCAATCCGCTTCATAAGGCAAACCATTACCAGAATTGAAATAATAGCCTAAAACGGTTGCATTTGGCTGTGCAGGGTCGTTGGCATTATTGACCATATAGACATTCATGCCGT
>JAYTUR010000703.1:0-4847 GCA_043744475.1 Saprospiraceae bacterium
CGCATTTTGAGCGCAGCGAAAAACAGCCCGTAATAGTTTAGTGCGAATTTGTTATACACCCTCAAAATACTGAGGGGGGTATAATATTGAGAAATGGCGGCTTATTAACTCTTTTCAAGCGGTACGAAATCAAGTGATACAGAATTGACACAATGGCGTGCGTTTTTAGGCGTAAATCGTTCCCCTTTGAAGATGTGCCCGAGATGTCCACCACAATTGGCACAGACGATTTCGATGCGACGACCATCGGCATCTGGCACTTGTTTAACCGCACCTTCAACCTCATCATCGAAAGAGGGCCAGCCACAACCAGAATCAAATTTATGTTCCGAACGATATAATGGCGCATCGCAACGACGGCAGACATAATAGCCTGCTTCGTAATGCTTATTGAATTTGCCCGTACCGGGGTATTCAGTGCCTTTATAAACGATGACCCGTTCCTCTTCGGGTGTTAAAACATTGAATTTTTGACTTATATTATTCATTATCGGTGTATTTAAGTCGTTAATAGACAATTAATAATTGAAAAATTCTGATTATTTTAAATGACCTTATATTCCCTGAACGGTTCAAAAATATCGTCTTTTTGAACCGTTTAGGTAATATAAGGTCATAGGGCTTTCTTATAAAAAATGAAAATCCTTAAATATCAGCCACTCACTGTTTCTCGCTTTTCGAGCAAAGCGAGAAACAGTGAGTAACTTGTTAGTTTTTATCAGAAAACCCTGTATAAGGTTATTTAAGTGTTTGCAGATTGTTGTTTGAAAGTTATACTTATTTCTTCTCAAAAGTCAAAGAAACAGAATTCATACAATAACGCAAACCTGTTGGTTTAGGTCCATCGTCAAAAACATGACCTAAATGGCTGTCGCAACGGGCGCAGACAACTTCATCTCTGGTCATGCCGTAACTGTTGTCACGGTGGTCGTTCACGTAGGCTTTTTTCAAAGGCTCATAAAACGAGGGCCAACCTGTGCCAGATTCAAACTTCGTTTTACTTGCAAATAAAGGCAAATGACAGGCAGCGCAGTAGTAAGTACCTTCTTCGTGATTGTCCCAGTATTTTCCTGTAAAAGCGCGTTCCGTTCCTTTTTCGCGTAGGACTTGATAAGCGAGACCATTGCCCAATTGCTGCTTCCATTCAGCTTCTGATTTGACGATTTTTTTGATGGTTGTATCACCATCAGCCACAGTCATAGCTTTAGCATCAGAAGAAGCGGCGACATACTGCGGGGTGTTTTTTACTTGACAAGCCATCATAATAATGGCAAAAACGGACATAATAATGATTTTCATCGTGACTTTTTTAAATTTGTTGAACAGATATTTTTTCATATTGCAAAGTTGCGTTTTAGACATCACAGAAGTTTCACAATTTACTAAACTTTCTTTTGTAGTTAAAAGTTTTAGAAAAAGATGAGGAAATGAAGCAATTTTGTATTTTCACAGGCGAACATCCCCCTCAGTAAAACCGTATTTATTCATCAAAATTAACTAAAAATGTCAAATATCTATCAACTTAAAGTGCAATTAGAAGGGGCGACCAAACCACCAATCTGGCGGCAACTTCAAGTGCCACAGGATATGAGCTTGTATTTATTACATTGCTGTATTCAAGGGGCTATGGGATGGTACAACAGCCATTTACATCAATTTGTGATTAATGGTGAATACTATGGCATACCACATCCCGACTATGATATGGATATGGAAGATGCTCGACTCGTTAAACTTGATTCGGTATTAAAAAATGAAAAAGCACACATTATATATGAGTATGATTTTGGCGACGGTTGGATGCACCGAATTACTTTAGAAAAAAAACTACCCGTAGATGCCAAACAGACATATCCGCTACTCATTCAAGGAAAAGGGGCTTGTCCGCCAGAGGATTGTGGCGGTGTTTGGGGATATGAGGAATTGAAAGTAACGATGTCCAATCCTGAGCATGAGGAGTATGAGGATATGCTCGAGTGGTTGGGTATTGATGAATTTGACCCTAACGAATTTGATTTGGAAGAGCATCAAGATGACATGATGGCTTCTTATGAAGCAGGTGTAAGGGACAAAGGCAAATCGTTTGAAATGTAAATGCAACTTGACGCAAGTTCAAAACTTGCGTCAAATTTATGATTTAACAAAGCGGTTCAAAATCATCATCAAAAACCGTCAAAATGGTCTCATCTAATAAACGTGTAGTGAGACTTTTTACTTTTGGCAATTCGTAATGGAAATAGAAACGCATGGTATGAATTTTTGACGCATAAAACTGTTGTTCATCGCCTGTTGGTGTTTTTTCATTGAGTGCCTTTTGAGCAACGGCAGCCTGTTTGAGCCAAAGCCAAGAGACATTTAGAATGCCAAACAATTCGATATAAAGCGTGGCATCTGACAAAAAGACCTCCAAATCGCCTTTGGCAGCAACCGATAAAAGGTGTTGCGTTGTCGTTTTCCAATCGTTTACATTGTTTTCTAACAATAAAGCGTAAGGTTTTAAAGAAACGAAGGTGGAAGCGACTGCGATGTCTTTTTTTACTTCAGTTATCCACAAATCAATGGATTTTGCCCCATTTCGGGGGATTTGACGACCTAAAACAGCTTGTGCTTGTATGCCTGTTGTGCCTTCATATAGACTCATAATGCGGACATCGCGCGCCAATTGTTCTAATTCAAAGTCTTCGGTATAGCCACATCCACCTAAAACTTGTAAACCTTGATTGGTGGCAGCCATTCCCATTTCAGCCCCAAAGGTTTTCGCAACGGGCGTGAGCAGTTCCAAAAGGTCATTATAATGCTGTTTTACTGAGGGGTCTTCCTCGACGCGTTCTAAGTCCAAATATTTGAAACATTGTAAAATCAAGCATAAACCACCTTCCATAATTGCTTTTTGAAACAAGAGCATACGTCGAACATCGGGGTGATGAATGATGGTCGTTGGTTCACCCAAAGCGCCTTTTTCGTTTAGTCTCCGTCCTTGTGGACGTTCATTGGCATATTGTAAGGAAGCATAATATGCGGCAGACGCGATGTGAATGCCACCTAAACCGACACCGAGCCGCGCACCATTCATCATCAAAAACATGTGTGGCAAACCTCGATTCGCTTCACCGAGTAGATAACCGATGCAATCGTCTTTTTCACCAAAGCCCAAGTGCATGGCAGGAGTCGCTTTTTGACCCATTTTATGATAAATACCTATGGAACTGACATCGTTTGAGACCAATGCCCCCCCCTCAGTATCAAAACGCTTTTTAGGCACAATGAACAAAGAAATGCCTTTTGTCCCTTGTGGCGCACCGTCAATACGGGCTAAAACGAGGTGAACAATGTTCTCAGTGACATCGTGGTCGCCAGCAGAAATGAATATTTTTTGACCTTTGATTTTATAACTGCCATCGGGAAGTGGAGTAGCCGTTGTCGCCACATCAGAGAGCGAACTACCCGCTTGTGTTTCGGTCAAGCACATGGTTCCCGTCCATTCACCCGACAGCATTTTGAGCGCAAATGCTTGTTTTTGTGCTTCTGTCCCAAATTTAACAATCAAATTAGCAGCCCCTTTTGTTAAGTCGGAATACATAATAAAGCTGTTGTGCGCACCGCCACCGATAAATTCTGCGGCGGCATTGACGGCTTTAGGCAGTTGTTGCCCATTGTATTCAAAAGGAAAAGGCGCTGATAACAAGCCAGTTTCGCTAAAAGCTTTGTAAAAATCATGCACGCCTTGATGCACTTTTACCTCACCATTGACCAGTTCAGGTTGATGTCTATCCGAATCAACAAAAGCAGGTTTCATAATTTTTTCGGCAATATCGGTCATGGCATCTAAGACCATTCCAAAGGTTTCTTTGTCGTGGGCATTGAAAAATTCAAAATGCGTTAAAGCCTCAATGTCAAGGACTTCAAAGAGGGTGAAGTCAATATTTCTGCGAGAAAAATGTTTGTCGGCCATGATGATATTGTTTAATTTACTAGAATTTCGTGGATTGTTTTTGCAATCCAAAATAGTATTATTATTATATTTTATTAAAAAAAATTAAATAGAGTAGTAAAGAAAAGGGTTTAGAAAGTAGCACGACAGTTCCAATACGTGTAAATTAGCGTTTTATTTATTTCATGCGTTTCATCCAGTTATTATCCTCCTTTTGAGCCAAATGAACAATTTTACGCATAAATCGCATCATTGAGAGAAACAATAAGTAACCGAATGTGAGAACCATAAAAATCCAACGAAAAGTCCCCGCTTCATGTATTGTCATATCTGAAAAGAGGTAAGCCAACGTCGCACACATAACCATTAAAGCAGCATAAGTAGGAATAGAGCGAGTCCAATATAGGTTCATATCCTTTGTTGAAAGACTCAATACGCTATTGAACATGGCAAACAAAAGAATTGAAGTGCCGGCAATAATCCAAAAAGCCGCACCTGCAATATCCGCTAAATTTGTCCATTGTAAGGTCTTAGCTATAAGCATAATGACAAAAGCGAAAGTTAAAATGTAAACGCCTTGTAAAACGGGATTAAAAGATTTTTCAAAAAAAGAAGTTTCTAATTTTTCCATATTGCGTAATTGAAAGATGAATGAGACTAAACGAATAATGGTTTGAGATGTAATATAAAGAAACTTTCTGTAAATGATTTGTGCATTTTCAAAATAGCCTTTACCTTTTTAGGTGTTACACGTATCGGATACTTTAAAAGTTAATGTCGTCAACTTAGCGCAATCGTTTTGTTGAAATTGAGCGATAATGTTAGGGGAACTTGTTGTACGACATAAAGTTAGGTATAACAAACGACAAAAAGATTTGTGGTTTTAGTTCTTTGACATAACAGATAAATCAAGAAT
>JAYTUR010000704.1:0-4844 GCA_043744475.1 Saprospiraceae bacterium
TGAGCGCAGCGAAAAAGAGCCAGTAATATCTCCGAACTCACGTTAAAATATGTTCAAACAAAAAAACTTGATTATATAATTTAAAAATTACTTCAATTATGTTCAAAAAAATATCAGCTATCTTAATCGTTTTTTTAACAGTTAGTCTTTCCCTTTCTGCTCAAAAAGTAATTGATACAAAAGACGCTGTTAAAGAGTTAGCACCACCCAAAGAAGCCAAAGAAGGCTGGACAAAGATTGGTGGTTTGGGTGCGGATTTCTCATGGCTCAACCTCATCAACCCACGCTCTGGTGCAGGTGACAATCGCGTTGGTTTTGGCGGTTTGCTCAATTATTCTGCCAATCTTGTCAAGGATAAATTGATTTGGGACAACCGCTTTGGTTTACAAATGGCGTTGGTTCAAGTCGGCAACACGGCACTGACAAAAGCCAATGACGTTTTGCAATTCACTTCGCAAGCAGGATATAAAATAGGTAGTGGCAAATGGTATGCAGCAGGTTTGTTCGATGTGCAAACGCAGTTTTTGCCCACTTATGGTAAAAATTATTTGTCTGCAACCCCTAAAGGTGTGACCCAAACACTTGATTTGACGGGTGGGTTATTTTCACCCGCTACTGTTCGTTTTGCACCTGGCGTTATTTATAAAGCAAATCCTAATCTAACGATTCTTTATTCGCCTGTCGCACTCAAAGCGGTCATTGTTTCTAATGCTAAATTGGCAAAAACAGGCAATTTTTTCCCATTAGATGCGACAAAGCCTGACAAAAAAGTAGATTTCCAAGTCGGTTCTGAACTACGCATAGATTATATCAATAAGTTTTTTGATGGTAAAGTGGCTTATGCAGGTACGCTTGATTTGTATTCAAATTATCTGCGCGACCCACAGAATATTGACTTAGAATTTTACAATTCAATTGATTTCTTTATTGTTAAAAACTTCTCAATCAACTTCAAATCTGATTGGTTTTATGACCACGACATCTTGGTTTTCGGAAGTGGTGATGTTGAAAAGCCGACACATCGCAATATTTTCATCAGAAATGCTTTCTTGTTGAAATACAGTCAATCATTTTAATTTTTTAATTTGCATAAAAAAAGCCTTTGTGAACGACCCACAAAGGCTTTTTTTATGCAAAATACTGAGGGGGGTATATCAACCACTCGTACTCAATATTTTGATTTCAACACGTTGATTGACTTTATTCGCTGCTTGCGACGTATTGTTTTCAATGGGCAAACTTTTACCATAACCTTTTGTCACCAACCGCCTTTTGTCAATCCCTTTATTGGTTAAATAGTCGGCAACCGCTTGCGCGCGATTTTTAGACAGCCGATAACTCAAACCTTCTTCGATAATGAGGTTTGTATGCCCACCAATTTCGACAATCATATTCGGATTTGATGCCAACAATTCATAAATCGCATCAAGAGAGCTATAAGAATCCTTTTCAATTTCAGCCGAATTGGAAGCAAATTGCAGTTTTTCAATCTTAATAATCGTCCCTTCTTTCAACCTATCAGGTGTGGCTTTTACGACTGCTAATGGAGGTGCGTAGCTCACAGTCGTCGAGGAAACGTCTTCACCATCTTTATTCGTTACTTTGACGGTTAGCGTGTTCGCCCCTTCATTGAGTCGAATATTTGCTTGAATGAGCCGTTTCGTTTTATCGAAACTGAATGCCGACACTTCATTACCATTAAAGGTCATCGAAATTTGACTTTTATCACTGATATTAGCTGCAACCGCACGCAGTTCTACTGAGGGGTTTGTAACCGTCGCCTTATCCGTTGGTTTTACGATATTGATAGTTGGAGGCTTTGGCGTTTCGACAGTCTGTTTGGGTAGAGGCTTTGGCGTATTATTTTTGGGTTTCTCAACAACTGCCACTTTAGGCTCTTCTTTTGGCATTTCAGGCACTAAATCTGAAGCATTATCGGCTAAAACATTGCCATTATAAGGAAAAAGCGTTGGTACTTTATAAAAAGCCTCAATCATAAAATAGTTATGCGTACTCTTTGGCGTAAATTTAAAATTAAATTTTATCCACGAAGCCGCAGAAATAAGGTCTGTTTCTCCCAACATCTCTTCCTTTGCACAATAGCCCGAACCTGCCCAAACCCTTAAAATCGCAGGGGTGACATAATTGACATCGCGCCCTGTCGTTCGACTTTGGCTCATATAAATCTCCGAACGTGCCAAATAAATAGAAAACGTATAAGTCACCCCTTTTAAAAGTGGCGATTTAAGGCGTTGTCCTGCTGCTTCCCATGTATTATTGTCGCGCGTTACCATACCCATATAAGTCGAGCCGTGGTAAGCGTTTTTTGAAACTTTGAACTGTCCTGTGGGGTTCACATCGGGCGGTGTTTCACCCGCGAAACCACAGTCGAACCAACCAACGGGCTGATGACCGGCTTGTGGATAGTCTTCAAATGACGGATTATCGAGCTTTATGACGACAGGTTTTTGCCCAAACATTGGTATTTGCAGCAGACTGCAAACAGCGAAAAGAGCGATAAAAAGTGTCTGTTTAACCATTTTTCAGTAAAAAGTATTATGATTCAATATTCTCTAATTTATTGAGTAGAACGTTTTTTCAAGGGAAATATGATAAAATACCTTGAAATAGTTGATTTTTAGAGAAAACAATAACTTTTCAAAAATTCAAAACTTTTGGAAAGTTATTGTCCCCCCCTCAGTATATATGAACATTTTTCTACGAAAACGCATTCAAACCCGTAATATCCATGCCCGTAATGAGCAAATGAATATCATGTGTGCCTTCATAAGTCAACACCGTTTCAAGATTGAGCATGTGCCGCATAATCGGATATTCATTCGTAATACCCATGCCGCCATGTATCTGACGTGCCTCACGTGCGATGACCAGAGCCATATTGACATTATTGCGTTTTGCCATACTGATTTGTGCCGGTGTCGCTTTACCTTGATTGGCTAAAGTACCGAGTCGCCAAGCCAAAAGTTGCGCTTTGGTGATTTCAGTTATCATTTCAGCCAATTTCTTTTGCGTCAATTGAAAACCGCCAATCGGACGACCAAACTGCTCACGCTCTTTTGAATAACGTAAAGCGGAATCGTAACAATCCAACGCGGCACCAATCGTACCCCAAGCGATGCCATAACGGGCTTTCGACAAACACATCAAAGGTCCTTTCAAACCTCTGACATTGGGCAACACATTTTTCTTAGGCACACGAACATCTTGAAAAACCAATTCGCCTGTAATACTCGCCCGAAGCGACCATTTGCCATGAATTTCAGGGGCTGTGAAGCCTTTCATGCCTTTTTCGACAATCAGTCCGATGATTTCACCGATTTCATTTTTCGCCCAAACAACGGCAATATCCGCAATCGGTGAATTGGTTATCCACATTTTTGCACCGTTTAATATATATGCGTCGCCGTCGTCAACCACATTCGTAATCATACCATTTGGGTTCGAGCCGTGGTCAGGTTCTGTTAAACCGAAGCAACCGATGAACTCACCACTTGCCAATTTTGGCAAATAATGCCGTTTTTGCTCCTCTGAACCGAATTTATAGATAGGATACATAACCAAAGAGCCTTGCACCGATGCCATCGAACGGATACCCGAATCGCCACGTTCCAACTCCTGCATGATGATGCCGTAAGCAATTTCATCCATGCCGCCGCCGCCGTATTCCGCAGGAATCGAAGGACCAAACGCCCCAATTTCTGCCAAACCCTTGAATAAATGCGTCGGACACACTGCCCGATTCGAATAATCCTCAATAATAGGGCTAACTTCTTGCTTCACCCACGCCTGCACGGCTTCTCGTGCGAGCAAATGTTCTTCATTCAATAAATCATCCACACCATAATAATCGTGGTGTTGATAGCGGTCTTCACGTTGTGATTTTTTAACTGTGCCGTTGGAAATTGACATTTTTTTATGATTTTAGTTGCAACTATACCCATTGGTAGTGGGCTGGTTATATTTGGTAATCTCTGTACTGACGTACAAATTTTGCTACAAAGTTACACCTTAAACGATAATTTTGTCCATTGTGTTTACTTTTGTCATATTCTGTGGCTTATTTCATTGAAAATACTGAGGGGGTGATAGGCGAGAAGGAATGGGTTTTGTTTTTTTTAAAACAAGAGGAGATGAAACGATTTTTCCTCTCAAAATGCACAAGCTGGAAAACATATTTTTTATGCTCATAAATCTTAATATTGTGCCTATCAGACCATCTTTTACTGAGGGGGTCTTTTTTTCAAACTTTCAGCAAAGCCTCCATCTTTTTATAATTCAAAAACCCCATCATCCATCCTAAAAAGACGCTCAACCCAACGGCTATTGCCATATTGACATACCAAAAAGGCGTAAAAGAGAGTTGTTTTGATAAAAAACTAATAATAAAAACGGCTGCAACAAAGCCCAAAATGGAGAATCTCCAACGTAAATCGCTTTGTTCACTCTTATCTGGAACAAGTTTTTTAGACAATAAAATCAAAGAAAGTAGGACAAAGGATTGTGTGATAAATGTGGAAAAGGCTGAACCTAAGGCTTTGAATTGGGGTATTAAAATGATATTTAAAACAATATTGAGTATCAAAGCTACAATAAACGTCCGATTCATGCGCTGCACCGCACCCGCCGCACCGATAACTGTACTATATATATATGTCCCACTCACGGCGACAAAACTGAACATCAAAACGCCTAAAACATCACCTGAATACGGCGTGGCTTCGTGGTAAAGTAACAGCATGATATCTGTCCTAAAAAACCAAACCGTTCCCGCACAGGTGACGGCGGCGACCATTAATATTTGAAAACTAAAACGTAACAGTGTC
>JAYTUR010000705.1:0-4844 GCA_043744475.1 Saprospiraceae bacterium
ATAACCCCTACGTTGAACTTTTCAACAGGTGCATTATTGGCGGCTTCGATGCCCATAGAAATCCATTGGCGCGTATCTAAGGGGTCAATAATGGCATCAACCCACAAACGGGCTGCGGCATACTGAGGGGTCGTTTGGCTGTCGTAACGGTCTTTGATTTCGTTATAAAGCGTCATTTCGTCTTCTTCAGTCAGCTCCTGCCCTTTGGCTTTCATGGACGATGTTTGGATTTGCACCAAAACCTTAGCGGATTGTGCGCCACCCATAACGGCTATTTTAGCAGAGGGCCACGCCACAATTAATCGCGGATCATAAGCCTTGCCACACATGGCATAATTGCCTGCACCATAAGAATTGCCCATAACAATACTGAACTTTGGAACAGTCGAATTGGCAACCGCATTCACCATTTTAGCCCCATCTTTTATGATGCCACCATGTTCGGAACGTGTGCCGACCATAAAACCCGTTACGTCATGCAAAAACACAAGTGGTATCTTTTTTTGATTGCAATTCAAAATAAAACGTGTGGCTTTATCAGCAGAATCGGAATAAATCACGCCGCCAAATTGCATTTCGCCTTGTCCGTTTTTAACCACAAGGCGATGATTGGCAACAATACCAACCGCCCAACCCTCAATGCGCGCATAAGCACAAATTATCGTTTTGCCGTAATCCTCCTTATATAATGTCAATTCTGAATTGTCCACCAAACGTTTTAATAACGCAACCGTATCATAAGGTTTAGAGCGATTGTCCGCAGGGAATAATTCGAGCAATTCTTTGGGTTCATACTGAGGGGGTGCTGCTTCAACTTTCGAGAAGCCCGCATTTTCAAAACGCCCAAATTTATCCACCAATTTCTGAATAGTTTCAAGGCAAACCGTATCATTCGGCACTTTATAATCGGTTACACCGCTGATTTCAGAATGGGTTTTAGCACCGCCCAACACTTCTTGATCGGCATCTTCACCAATAGCCGCTTTGACGAGATAAGGTCCTGCTAAAAAAACAGAGCCTTGACCTTCTACAATCAAAGCTTCATCGGACATAATCGGCAAATAAGCACCGCCCGCCACGCAACTGCCCATGATGGCGGCAATTTGTGGTATGCCCATCGCACTCATTTTTGCATTATTCCTAAAAATGCGTCCAAAATGTTCTTTATCTGGGAAAATTTCATCTTGAAGAGGCAGAAAAACGCCAGCTGAATCCACTAAATAGATAATCGGTAAGCGATTTTCCATAGCAATCTCTTGCGCCCGCAAATTCTTTTTGCCTGTAATCGGAAACCACGCCCCCGCTTTGACAGTCGCATCATTGGCAACAACAATAACCTGTCTGCCTTTGACATAGCCGATGACGACGATGACACCAGCAGCAGGGCAACCGCCGTATTCTTCGTACATGTCATAACCCGCAAACGCACCGATTTCAATTTGAGGTTGACCTTTATCGAGTAGAAATTCGATACGCTCACGCGCCGTCATTTTACCTTCAGAACGTTGTCTTTCTAATCTTTTTTTGCCGCCGCCCTCATATATTTTTGCCAAATGCCGATTGATATTGGAGACTGCAAGCTTCATGGCATCTTCGTTTTGAGCCGCTTCGATTTCTTGTTTAGTCATATTTGGATTAGGTTGTTTCTTGAGTCATTTTCTTTTACTTTCTCAACGAGGCGTAAAAATAGGAAAAGAGAAACAAAATATAGCAAGGAAACACCCTAAACACGTAACGCCTTTATCATTGATTCTTTTTCGTTGTTTTTTTATCTACAGCTTCCTGCTCTTTTTTAGCAGCTTCTACTTTTTTATCAGCAGCTTTTTGCTTTTTCTTAAAGTAGCCTTTCAATAAAAAACTACTTTTAGCGGCTTCCATGTTTTCACTCATGCTTTTTGACCCTTGTTCCAAATTACTCATAGTGTTATTGAGTGTTTTTGAGAACTTATCATCTTTTATTAGTTTGGAAACAAGTCCATTACCATTATTGATATTGTATGTAATTTCCGCAAGTTGGTCAGAAATTATTTCTAAGTTTTCAGCGGAAATTTTGACACTCGCCATGATGTCATCCATATCTACAGGTGCTTCGGAAAGGAGGAAATCATTTTCTTCGGCTTGTGTTTCTGCGCTGCTGCCAGGCGTTATCACCAATAATTTATCACCCATCAAACCCTCTGAACCAATACTGGCTCTTGAATCTTTTCGGATAAACTTTTGAACTTCTTTTTGAAGTAGAATATCTACTTTGACAGATGTATCTGTCTCAATTTTAATAAAATCTACCGTGCCAACATTGATGCCTGAAAAACGCACATTGCTGCCAACCTTTAGTCCACTGACATTTTTAAAAATGGTTCTGACACGATATGTTGCACTAAAAAGATTTTTTTGCGCGCCAATAATATAGACAGCGACTACCAATAATAGTAAGCCAACAGAGACAAACATGCCTAATTTGATGATATAATTGTTATTATTTTTCATATTTAGTAATAGTGTATAATTTTAAATGAAAAAAGATTTTACCCATTTATCCTCACTCTTTTCCAGTTCTGCATAAGTACCTTCCGCCGTAATCACCCCATCTTTAATGACCACCACTTTATCACCCGTTAACTTAGCACAAGCCATATCGTGAGTGATAATGATGGATGTCGTCTTATTTTTCTTCTGCATTTCCAGTATCAACTCACTTATTTCTCGTGAGGTAACGGTATCCAGTCCCGTTGTCGGTTCATCGTACAACATGATTTCTGGTACTAAAATCAGCGATCGTGCCAAGCCAATTCTTTTACGCATACCGCCCGACAGTTCAGAAGGCATTTTATCAATCGCTTCTTCTAAACCCACATCTTGCAATGATGCTTCTATGCGCGAAGTCCGTTCTTCTTTTGATAGTTCAGCAAAAGTCCGCTGCAAAGGAAATTCTAAGTTTTCTCGTACGGTCATTGAGTCATAAAGCGCGGCATTTTGAAACAAAAAACCCATTTTCAAGCGCACGTTGTTCAGTTCCTTACTATCCAGTTCTGTGATATTTTGGTCTAAAACAGCAATACTGCCTTCATCAGCCTCCACTAATCCAACGATACACTTGATAAGTACCGATTTGCCAGAACCTGATTTACCCAATATCACGACATTTTCACCCCGTTTTATGGTCAAATTGACCCCCCTCAGTATCTGATTGTCACCGAATGACTTGTACAAATCTTTTATCTCAATGACCACATCAATTGGTTCTTTCATGATTCGTTATTTGTTTTTAGTTGCTCGTTATTTGTTGAAACAAGCCTGCTTATCCCAAAAGGTCAGTAATTTGTACTGCCAGCATATCTATGATAAATATAGTCAAAGAGGCCACAACAACAGCTGAATTGGCGGCTTTACCAACACTTTCAGTGCCTTGTTCGGCGTTATATCCTTTGTAACACCCGACGATACCAATCGCAAAACCAAAGAAAAATGTTTTGATGATAGCAGGTATCAAATCATAAAAGTCAACAGATTCAAAAGCTTTGACGAAAAATCGGTACAAAGACATGTGGCTGTGAATATTGTATCCTGCATAAGAACCAAACATACCAATACCCGCCGCAAATACGACCAACAACGGCAACATCAAAGTTGTCGCCATCACCCGCGTGACCACCAAATATTTGAATGGATTGATGGACGAAACTTCCATCGCATCTATCTGCTCCGTCACTTTCATCGAACCTAATTCTGCGCCAATACCCGAAGCAACTTTCCCTGCGCATATCAAAGCTGTAATAACAGGTGCTATTTCTCGCACCAATGACAGGGCAACCATTCCTGGCAACCAACTTTCTGCACCAAACTCTGCCAATGTCGGGCGAGATTGCAGCGTGAGTACCAAACCCATAATAAAGCCTGTTATCATCACCAAAGGCAAGGATTTATAACCCACATTGTAGCATTGATTGATTATTTCTTTGAATTCATAAGGAGAGGACAAGGCTTCTTTGAAAAAACGGAGACAAAACTGCATCGCTCGACCCGTTTCATGAAAAGACGCTCTTAAAGATATGGCAATTGGATTGTTTTTCAAACCACTTTCAGTGTTTTCATCTTGCATGTTTGCTAAGTATTTGTTTTTATTTGTGATAACAATGACTGTGTTTGATCTATAAACTGCCTGATTACAATACAGATGGCACCTATTTATTTTTGCAAGTATAACTATATTAAAGTAGATTTCCTACAAGGGGTATAGCTATAAATTTTGATTTTAAAATCGCTTATAGGTATATACGAGGTTGATGAACATTTGGTTTTATAATTTTAAGCCTTATTTAAATTAGAAGGGTGTAGCATAGTAGCAATGAAAATTAAAAACTTATACATAGTTGATACATCCGATTTGAAAATTCGGCATGACTTATATGCTACCCCCCTCAGTATAAAGAGCCTTTTCACACCTTAAAGGGCTATTTCTGCATCGTCGCTTCAATAATCACAGGCACTTTAGCCATCGGTCCATCTTGATATTCAGGTTGGTTACGGATGACATATTTAAGGTCAAACCACTTTTTTTGAAGTGTTTTATTGCTCGTAAATCCCCGATTGTCTTCATTGGCTTTATCATCAGATAATTCAACGTAGAACTTGACTTTTTCATCATCACAACCGCCAAAATTCCATGTTTTTCCCGCTTTATCCTTAAAAGTGTAGTGTTCTGCATCACCCAAAGTAAAGTCAACGAACATAGCAGAAAGGGTCAAAACAGTTTCTTTGGGTTTATCAGAAGCAGCATTGTTATCTGCCATTTTTTTTGTTGAATCAATGGCTACAACCGCATTTTGGCTTGTTGTTTCCTGTTT
>JAYTUR010000706.1:0-4844 GCA_043744475.1 Saprospiraceae bacterium
TATTTAGCGACTCTGTCGCCGTGCGTAATACGCGCTGGTTCATACGCTTACAAAAAAATATTTTAATTTATTGAATTAAAGCTCTGTATAAGAAAAGCAGTCCGTAATAGTTGGCTCAAATTTTCATACACCGTAACTAATTCACAATCAAATAGTTGTAAATATATTTAGGCTCTTAATTTACACCCGTATCACATTCAATTTTGGATAATAACCATTTGCCATTCTCTTTTGTCAATTCATAATGACGTTCAAAATCACCATAAGTGGCATCTGATGTATATAATGTTGCTTTGGCGTGTTTGTCATCAGTCTTAACAAAACGTACAGGCGATTTAGTCCATAATGCAATGTCGCCGTCTTGTGCACACAAAATTTTGTCCACATCCATGCCCGATGGTACATCGCCAATTTCTTCATTTTGCCATAATTTCTCACATTTTTTATAATATTGAAATTCTCCTGTGATAAATGATTCGGTCACAAAGCCGCTTTTCATAAACTCGCCGAGGTGCTTTTTTAATGCGGGTTCATTGATTTTCAAATGTTTACCCTTGTCATCTGTGATGTCAAAAGGACGGGTTGTATCGCGTTGCATCTCATCATACCAAGTAAAAAAGCCATGAATGGTCGCCGCTATCTCTGTCGAGTCGTTTGATACTGAGGGGGTGCTATTGACTGTTCCCACTTTCGATTTGTCGGCACAATTTGTCAATGTCATAATGCAAGCAACTACAAAGCATAAGTATTTCATTTTCAATATTTTAAAAAGTTGTTAGAATGAATAATTTTAAAAATAATTAATATAATTGTCCAAAAATAGAGGACTAAATCGAAGCAGCCTAAGATTGTCTGTAAAAAATACGAGTATAAACGCAAATCGTTTTATATTGGACAAAAAATGACAAATCCAACAAACGATAAAATCGGCTTTTGGACTTGTACCTCGCTCGTAGTGGGCAATATGATAGGTTCAGGTGTGTTTTTGTTGCCCTCTGCATTAGCCGTTTATGGTGGTATCAGCCTTTTAGGTTGGCTGTTTTCTACATTAGGTGCATTTACATTAGCCATTTTGTTCAGTTATTTGGGTAAAACGATGCCCTTAGTCGGTGGGCCTTATGCATATACACGCGAAGGTTTTGGCGAATTTGCTGCATTTTGGGTCGCTTATGGGTATTGGATATCTATATGGTGTGGCAATGCAGCCATTACAGTTGCATTTGTCAGTTATTTAAGTGTTTTTTATCCAATATTATCCACTAATAATATGGCTGCTGTTTTGACAGGTTTAAGTGCTATTTGGTTATTGACTTGGGTCAATTCGAGAGGTGTAAAAACGGCGGGAAAGGTGCAACTCATTACAACTTTTTTGAAGTTGAGTCCTCTTGTTTTGATAGCTGTTTTTGGCGTTTTTTATGTGGATTGGAACAATTTTACCCCTTTTAATCGCAGCCAAGAAACAAGTTTAAGTGCCATTACTTCAACTGCAACATTGACACTTTGGGCTTATTTAGGTATGGAATCCGCTACAATTCCTGCCGATAATGTTGAAAATCCAGAAAAAAACATTCCACGCGCGACTATTTTTGGAACAGCCATCGCTGCGTTTGTCTATATATTTGGAACAATTGCCGTTATGGGTATCATTGCACCCGAAGTCCTACAAAACTCATCTGCCCCTTTTGCCGATGCGGCGGCAAAAATGTGGGGCGATACCGCAAGACAATGGATTGCTTTTGGTGCTATTATTTCAACTTTTGGTGCATTAAATGGTTGGATTTTATTGCAGGGACAAGTACCTTTGGCAATGGCGAAAGATAAATTATTTCCCTCCGTATTTGCCAAAGTAAACAGTAAAGGCGTACCTGTTTTAGGTATTATTATTTCGAGTATATTGCTATCGGTTTTAATGTCTATGAATTTTTCAAAATCATTGGTACAACAATTCAAATTCACGATATTATTGTCAACTTTGACCGTTTTGATACCTTATTTATTCTCTGCTGCTTCGTTCATCATCATTTTAAAAAAGCAAAAAATAGACGTTCCCAAAGAAAGAACAATAAAATTGAGTATCGCCGTTTTAGCTTTTGTTTATTCATTATGGGCAGTCATTGGTTCAGGAGAAGAAGTTGTTTATTGGGGTTTTATTCTGCTCCTGACGGGCATACCTATATTTGTTTTTATGAAATACAAAACCACTAAAATCTAATGAAATTAACTTGCCAATCTGAAATCGGCGCGATTCACTCCATTTTGCTCAAACACGCAAAAAACGCGCTCATCAGTGATACACACATTGACAATGAGTGGTCAGCGTTAAACTTTACCGAACGCCCTGACCTTCAAAAAGCCATCGCCGAATACGATGCTTTTGAGTCCTACATAAAGGCTTTAGAAATTGATGTTTTTTATCTGGAACAAGACCCCTCAGTAACGATGGACTCGATGTACGTCCGCGATGTTACCGTTGCGACAGATGCAGGTATGATATTGTGCAATATGGGTAAAAATGCCCGAAAACCAGAGGCTTTGGCACAAAAAATGCGCTTATTGGCGCATGGCACACCAGTTCTGGGCGAAATAACAGCACCCGGAACGCTCGAAGGTGGTGATGTGGCGTGGCTCGATGAAAAGACTTTGGCAGTTGCACATTCTTATCGCACAAATTTAGAAGGCATTCGACAGCTCCGCGAATTGGTTACACCTATGGGTATTGACTTAATTGTTGTGCCTTTGCCACATTATAAAGGTATATCCGATGTTTTTCATTTGATGTCTATTTTCAGTCCGATTGACACCGATTTAGCCGTCGTTTATTCGCCATTGATGCCCATTGGGTTTAGAAATGAATTGATACTGAGGGGGTATAAATTTGTCGAAGTGCCTGCCGAAGAGTTTGAGATGGCTTGTAATGTCTTAGCACTCAAACCGCGTGTTTGTTTGATGCTTAAAGGTTTTCCAAAAACAAAAGCAGATTTGGAGGCGGCCGATTGTACGGTTTATGAATACACCGGTGATGAAATCAGTGTCAAAGGTGGTGGTGGACCGACTTGTTTGACGCGACCGATTTTTAGGTTGGTTTAACACCATATTTCTAAATCACATAATATCCCAAACCCATCTATAATTTCCCAATTCAAACATTCAAAGTCAGAAAAGAAACCTACTTTTGTCAAAAACAGAATTGACTGTAAATGAAAGCCTAAGAACGCTATTGTAAAAATGGTTTTATTCTATAGTCAACTTTTAAGATCGCCCTGTATTCACCCTGTTTTATCTCTCAAATGGTGGTTTTGCAAATTAAACCGACATTTGTCAATAAACCAATTACTATTAACAAACAATTTATGACCAAACAAGAAAAAGCAAACGAGATAGCCAACATACTCGACGCATTATATCCCACAACACCCATTCCTTTGGAACATAATGACCCCTACACCTTATTAGTAGCGGTTCTATTGTCAGCACAATGTACAGATGTACGGGTCAACCAAATCACTCCTCTCCTATTCGCAAGAGCAGCCACACCGTTTGAGATGATTAAATTAGCCGTTTCGGAGATTCGAGACATTATCAGACCATGTGGACTCTCACCACGTAAATCAGAAGCGATTTTTGATTTATCCAATATATTGATTGACAAATACAATGGCGAAGTGCCACAAAGTTTTGAAGCCTTAGAAGCCTTGCCGGGCGTTGGTCATAAGACGGCAAGTGTGGTGATGTCACAAGCCTTCGGCGTACCTGCCTTTCCTGTTGACACACATATACATCGTTTAGCGTATCGTTGGGGTTTGAGCGATGGTAAAAATGTGGTGCGTACTGAGGGGGATCTAAAATCACTATTTCCGCGCGAAACATGGAACAAATTGCATTTGCAAATCATTTTTTTCGGTCGTGAATATTGCCCCGCACGCGGACACGATGCGCTGAAATGCCCCATTTGTAGCAAATTTGGTATTCCTGAATTGTTTGAAATATAAAATTCTGTCTATTGCTTTGCTACTCCATTATTTTTGCCTTTTTTTGCTCATTCATCAATTTATTATTGAAAAACTAATTTTTAAAAACAGTCATTTAAACATTCAAATCAATCGAATATGGCAAATTTATGGGTCAAAAAATCCTTAGAAAGTCTGCTTACACAAGCTGCAGATTCAGAAAAAGGATTAAAACGAACATTGGGTGCAGTTAACCTCGTGGCATTGGGTATCGGTGCTATCATCGGTGCTGGTTTATTTGTTAGAACGGCGGCAGCCTCATCACAAGCGGCTGGACCGGCAGTCACAATATCGTTTATTGTCGCTGCCGTTGGCTGCGCTTTTGCAGGGCTGTGTTATGCAGAGTTTGCTGCCATGATTCCTATTGCTGGTAGTGCATATACGTATGCTTATGCAACGATGGGCGAATTTATTGCATGGATTATTGGTTGGGCGTTGGTATTAGAGTATGCATTAGGTGCAGTGACCGTCTCGATTGCATGGTCTGAGTATCTGAATAAGTTATTGAATGGAGCGATACCCTTTGAGTGGTGCCATTCTCCATTTGAAGGAGGAATTTTGAACTTACCCGCTTTGTTGATTTTATTTTTATTGACTCTGCTACTTATTAAAGGGACGGAAGAGTCCGCATCAGTCAATGCCATTATTGTATTCATAAAAGTAGCTATTGTCTTGATTTTCATCGCAGTAGGTTTCCAATTCATAAACCCTGCTAACCACACGCCTTATTTAATACCACAAGGTCCTGGTCACATGGAATGGAATAAATGGGGTTATGGCGGTATTTTGGGAGGTGCAGCCATCGTCTTTTTTGCTTTTATTGGTTTCGATGCCGTG
>JAYTUR010000707.1:0-4840 GCA_043744475.1 Saprospiraceae bacterium
CACGCATTTCGAGCGAAGTGAGAAACAGTCAGTATTTTATCTCTTGCGTAACATCAGTTAATTAGTCTCATTTTTAAGTATGGCATTTGAAAAGCTATAAGATGAAAAAATATTTTTTTCAACAATAATTTATATAAAAACTTTAACTTTGAACTTGAAAACAATATAAGTTCATTTTTATTTTTAGAAATAGAAATAAAAACGAATGTAAAATCGTTTGAAAAATAGCTTATTTAACACGTATCTTCACTTTATTTTCTGACCTAACGTTATAGAATAAATCACTATGAAACAAAAAAGTCATTTTATGTCGCCCGCTTCGAGTTGGGCATTCACGCTTGCCACAATCACTTTAATTTCAATGTCCTCTTGTGGCATATTCAAAGGTAGCAATCAATCAAAAACATCACAAGCAAAAGTGCCAACGTCTTATAACAAGTCGGGTACGCCGTCCATGTCAACGCAAGAGGCACGTATCGGTTATATCGAACGTTTCAAGCGCATTGCTATCAGCGAAATGGAGCGAACAGGCGTTCCAGCGAGTATCAAATTGGCACAAGGGTTGCTTGAATCTGATGCCGGGCGCAGCACGCTTTCGTCCAACTACAACAATCATTTTGGCATAAAATGCCATTCAACCTGGCAAGGTGAACGTTTTTATAAAGAGGACGATGATATTGACCCGTTGACAGGGCAATTGGTAAAGTCCTGCTTTCGGGTATATAAAAATGCCGATGAGTCTTTTATCGCGCACTCCGATTTCCTTCGCGACCCAGCAAAAGTCAATCGCTATGGGTCTCTGTTTCAATTGCAAAGAACAGATTATGTTGGTTGGGCGCAAGGACTCCAACGGGCGGGTTATGCAACTGCACAGGATTACTCTGATAAGGTGATAAAGCTCATTCAAGATTATCAGTTGGCACAATATGATAGTTATTCATTGAAAGATGTGGCAACTAATATCAATAATGGCTCATCTGGCACCACACACCTCAATGATGATTTCCCAACTTCAGGCTTTCCTAATACGACACCTACCCAACCTTCTCCGAATAATAATCCGAATACCTCATGGTTGCCAGGTTGGGAAAATGCAAAACCTGACCCTACATTCCCAAAACCTATTGATACTGAGGGGGAGCGTAATAACGTCAAATATGCCCGTGCTTATGGTCAAATGACACCTTACGAATTAGCGGGAAAATATGGTGTCAGCATTGCCAATATTCAAGCCTATAATGAGGAATTGCCTGACCCTCGGGTAATCATGCCTGAAGGTAGCGTCATTTATTTGCAGAAAAAACGCAATTATTGGAGAGGCAGTGAAAGGTCTTATCGGGTTAGAGATTGTGAAACGATGTATGACATTTCTCAAAAATTTGGTATCACATTGTCAAAATTGTATTCAAAAAATGAAATGCGCCAAGGCGAACAACCCGCAGTGGGTCAAATCGTCTTGTTGCGACGGGGCTGGTTCGAAGGGGCTGATAAACCCGCTTTGCGCGATACTTTCGGCGAATGGAGACGTTGCAAAATGGATACTTCGACTGTTAGAAATCCGAATGTTGTAACGGTTCCTCCGACACCGACTATCCCAGCAAACACGGGCGTAGGGTTTGAGATTACACCTAACCCTAATCAACCTCCGACTACTACTAATCCGCCATATTATCCACCATACACCCCCCCTCAAAGTCCGTCAACGAATACGAATACTTATCCGTCAACGAATACAAATACCTATCCGTCAACGAATACAAATACTTATCCGTCAACGAATACAAATACCTATCCGTCAACAAATACGAATACTTATCCGTCAACAAATACCTATCCACCAACAAATACAACTACTTATCCACCGGCTACGACGAATCCAAAGCCTACGCCTACGGGTGTGCAATATCATACGGTTGGGGTTAAGGAAACGTTGTGGGCGATTTCAAGGAAATATGGTTTAACTGTTGATGCTTTGAAGCAACTGAATGGTTTGACAGATAACCTTATCAAGCCTGGTCAACAGTTGCGGGTAAAATAGTCTTCTGTTTTTGGAATTTTTACATAAAAAAATGGCTTATCAGTCTCGCTGCAGATGAGCCATTTTTTTATTCATAGAAGGAAGCTAATCAGTTATTACATTATTTCTTAACATTCAGCATGGCTTCTACGGCTAATTTAGCATTTTCAATACCAGTGGTAATCTGAGTGCAATCTACTTTTACCAAAACATCATCTATAATTGCAGTTTGGGGCGATTTTAACACCAATTTATCATCTTTTTCAATCAATTCTCCTTCCAATTTACTGAGTTTAAAGCCCTCTAATTTAAACACAACCTCCTCCGTTTGGACATTCCCTTCAATCATCATTTGCCAGTCGGCGGTAATCATATCCCCTTTTTTTACACCATTTTGAAGAATGCCATGTGCACCATCTTTTTCATAAGGACTCCAATCGTAGTAGCCACTGACTTTTTCGCCTTCAATAATAAGTTGACAAGAAGTCACATCTTTCATAAGTTTAAACTCGAAACAGAGGGTATCAATGCTGGCAGAAGTTTTTGACATATTGGCTGCTACTTGTTTTCCAGATGTACTATTGTCACAGCCCGTCAAAACAGCACCTAAAAAGGAAAGAGGTAAAAATATTTTTTTCATTGTAATTTATTTATCAGTTTGTAAAACCAGTTCATTATGTTTTGGTGATAAAAGTAAACAGAATTTTGGATTAAAATGATACAACAATTTTATTTCACAATTTGATTACTTTTTTTTGCCACCTTTCAAACATAAAAAAAGCATAAACTATTGAATATTCAATAATTAGAAAAGTAATATTTTCAGTATGTTTTGACGACCCCTCAGTATATCCGGCATAAGTCAGAAAAATGAGCAAAGTCCAAACAATAGGGAATCGCCATTTTGTAAAAACAGAACAAGCCAACGGCAATGCTGCATACCAAGGATGAACCGTCGTCGCACAAGCAAAATAAAGAGAAACGACAAGCAAACAATCTTCAAAAAAAAGGCTTTTATACTGAGGGGGGGTAAAAAATGATTTTTTCAAAATATAAATAACAACAAAAAGCGTCAAAAACGGCGTGATTTGATGAATCATATTGAAACCATAAGCCCCAAAACCTATAGCTCTAAAAACATAAAAAATACTGGCATTAAATTCAAAATTGCCAAAATACAGACCGAGACTTTTACCTATATTATTGAAAAACAAAGCATTATAAATAGGCAAAAGGAAAATAAGCGTTAAAACGCCTACCATCGCCCAAAAGTAAAAACTGCGTTTTATACCTAATTTTTTAAAAAATAAAGGTAAAAATATAAGGGGTAACATCTTGGATACTACAGCAAGTGAAAAGGAAGCTGCGCTCAAAAATAGGCTACGGACATTGATGATAGGGTGATTTAAAATCGCCCTATCATTAAGTTTTACAGCCAATATAAAAAAGAAAATCATCGCCGCCTCGAAGTGAGCATTGCCAATTAACTCAATGATTATCAATGGATTAAGGGCATAAATGAGAGATGAATTAATCGAGAAAATATCCCTGTTAGCGGTCATCTTTTTCATCAAAAAGATAGTTCCTACTTCGCATAAAAATAGGAATAACTTGATGACAACAGCCGCCCCATAAAGGCTTTTTGGAAACAAAAAAGTAGCTAATGCAAACACAGCTTGACACACAGAAGGATAGACGGAATAGTATTGAGCCGAGTTGAGTTTTGAGAACAATTCAGGCGTTAATTGCTCTGTAAATAGTTGATTATCAACATAATACTGAGGGGTATAGCTAAATGGGTTTTCGCCTAAATTTATCAGATGACCATCCCACAAAAAGCGATAAATGTCATCAGATAGGTTTGGAAAACTGAAAACAGCGACACTCCGCAGTATCAAACCGATTATTATAAAAAAGGAAAGGTCTGTGTCCGTTTTTGCTTTTTTTAAAACAAATAAATAAGTCGCAAAAAAAACGGCATAAGTTGCAAACAGTGTTGCAAACTCATGCCGTTGTATGAAAAAGTTAATTTGCACAAGGCAAACTAAAAAAATAGTCGAAATCAAGTATTTTACGTACCCACGCATTACGCTGCTGCTTGGGCGAGCATGTGGTGACGAATTGAGAAAAAGCTGATTGCACCAAAACCAAAAGCCAACATCAAGTGGAAAATTTGGAATTCATGAACGCCCGTTACCATGCTCAAATACAAGCCAAACATGAAATAAAGTGCCAAAAATGCTTCAATAATTGTAGAAGTCGGCAAGTTACGCGGTATGTATTGGCGTTTTGTGAACTGTGTATCTTTGTTTTGCACACCATACTTTGGCGTGCGTACAAATGGTGATTTTTGACCTGTATAACCTTCCCAAACTGCAATCGCATTGTGTAAACTCATACCCATTGCCATTGATAAGAAAATAGGAAAAATGAGAATCATATTGACAATTTTCTCAAATTTCGTTTTGCCTTGCATATTGTACTCTTGTAAATTAGCCACCATACTGAGGGCTATAATTGAGAACAAACCAATCAACGAAACGAAAAAGAGTTTTGTATCAAAAGTCAAATTATCAATAAAATAAACCAATGGCACGCTGACAATCGCAGAAATTAAAAGTGCGAAGAACATACCACTTGCCATTAAGTGCTGCGTAGCGTGTACTTTTTGCGGTGTACTGAGGGGTGCATTCCAAACGAGTTTAAGCAATTTACGAGCATTTTCAGCACCGCCTTTCATCCAACGGAATTGTTGTGCTTTCAAACCATTCATTTCGGCAGGTAATTCAGCAGGTGTTCCAACGTGTTCGAGGAATTCAATTT
>JAYTUR010000708.1:0-1254 GCA_043744475.1 Saprospiraceae bacterium
ACTCAGGCCGAATTAACTGAGGAAATTTTTATGTATCAGCCAGATGCTTTTGAGCAAAATGGTGAACGAGTAGTATGCAAATTGCAAAAAAGTTTGTATGGTCTGAAACAAGCTGCGAAAAATTGGGCGGACTTATTGCGTGATTTTCTGGTGAAATCAAAATTTTTACCTTTACACGCAGACCCCTGCGTTCACATTTGCAAAAAAGGATCGTCATGGTGTGTGGTCTCCACACACGTCGATGACATATTCGTACTATTTAATCCCGAGGGGAAAAAATTACGAAACGAGCTCTTTGAAAATATTTCGAAAAAAATTGATATCGAAAATTTGGGACCCGTTGCTTGGGCTCTCAAAACATTAATCCAACGCGACCGCGTTAATGGAATAATGAAAATTTCACAAGAGGCATTCATCAATGACCTTTTACAAAAATATTCTATTGTTATGCCTGCTATCAAACAGCAAGTGCCTACTCACGACAATCTATTTTTGCCCCAAGTCCTCGAAAAGGACGACGAGGCTGTCGATGAGAAATTAAAAAAATTGTATCAACAACAAAATGGTGCATTATGGTGGCTGACTACCATCTCTTGACCGGACATTTATTACGGTGTCCACCGTTGTTCGAAAATGATCAACAAGCCGACCAAAATTTTGGGCAAGTGTATTGAAAAAATTTTATTCTATTTATCATGCACAAAAAATATTGGTATAGTCTACCAAAGAAACAAAGACGTCCCGATCCTATCCGGATTCGTGGATGCCTCTTTTGCTAGTGAGGATGAAAATTTCCTATCGAGGATTGGCTATTTTTATCTATTCAAAGGAAATTTGGTGAGTTGGGTTTCGGAAAACCCATCACGGGTAATGACATCAAGTACTGAGTTTGAGTGTAGAGGACTAGTACATTTTTCAAAGAGAACATTTGGCACAGGCAGTTCCACAACGAACTGGCCCTGTACCCGGTGCAATCTCCTACGACGGTGTTTGAAGATAATTCATCTTCAATCTCCATGTCAAACAACATTGGTGTCCCCCATAAACGATCCAAACATTTTGGTATTGAGTTTGCTTTTTTCAAACAATCAGTTTTATTGAAAGAAGTTCAACCGATTTTTGTTTCCACAGATGAACAGCCAGCTGATATGCTGACAAAAACCCTACTATTCTCAAAATTTCAAAAGTTCCGAGATATGATGATGGGGGGACCTCACTTACAGAATCATTTCGATATAGTGAAGAGAAACAAAA
>JAYTUR010000709.1:0-18904 GCA_043744475.1 Saprospiraceae bacterium
GTACCGCATACAAGCGGTGTTGAAACGTTCTGCGCCTAAAGCTGACCCGCGTGATGAGGTGCGTAATTACCGCATTGGTAAGTACAATTTCAATTACCCATTGCGTATTTTGTTATTGGATGGCACAAAAGAAGAAATAAAATTGTCGCCGAAGGAAGCCCAATTGCTCAAAATGTTTTGTCAGCATATTAATGACGTTTTACCACGATCAGAAGCTTTGACTAAAATTTGGCAAGATGATAATTACTTCACAGCGCGTTCGATGGACGTTTTTGTCACTAAATTGCGTAAATATTTGAGTGGCGACCCACTCATAGAAATTGTCAATATTCATGGCAATGGCTTCCAATTACTGGTTAAAACAGAAGAAACTGTTTGATTTAAGTATGAGGTATGAAATATGAAAAGCGACATCTCTTACTGAGGGGTCGCTTTTCATATTTTATGCCTTATGTTTCACAGGTTAAAATGCTTAAAAAATGCAATCTAAAGCGACGACTGTTGAGCAATACATCAACGAACTACCTGAAGACAGAAAAGACTGCATCCGTCAATTAAGAGCCGTTATCAAAGATAATTTGCCCGATGGCTTTGAAGAGACGATGAGTTATAGCATGATTGGCTACGTTGTACCGCATCATTTGTATCCTTCGGGTTATCACGTTACGCCTAAATTGCCCTTGCCTTTTATCAATTTGGCTTCGCAGAAAAACTTCATTGCTTTCTATCATACTGGCGTTTATGGTGATAAAAACCTTCTTGATTGGTTTACCAATGAGTTTGCGACACAATCAAAAACGAAATTGGACATGGGTAAATCGTGTATTCGCTTCAAAAAACCTGAACGTATTCCATACACCCTTATCGGAGAATTGGTTAGCAAAATATCGGTTCAAGAGTGGATACGAATCTATGATAGTTACCATAAAAATAAAACAAAGTCATAAAAAATCCCGCCCGAAAGCCGAACAGGATACTCAAATCTAAGTATAAAAAAACTCTTAAGAATTTTGTCATATAGTGGTTTATCATCTTTTTTGAAACAAAAAAGATGAGACAGATGCCGATTACAGTACAAAAAAAGATGTTTATTGAAACCTGACAGATATTGTGAAAGGTGATTTATTAAATCTAATTAATTGTCAAAGAAAAGACATGTGATAAACAAAAAATAAAATGAATAGCGTTTAGAGATAAGCCGTGTATTGTATAACTGTTTTTTTGAGTCTATGTCTTCATTTTGATTTATATTTATGTTACAAAGTTAATATTTTCAGTTGAAATTGTCAATCATTTAAAGCTTTAATTTTATCGAACAATAGGATAAAAATACAGTAAACGGTTAGAATTAAAAAAAATACGCTTTAAATTAAACAATATTATTGACAAAAAAAACAGAAAACTCACTGTTCATTCTATTTTACTTTTATCTTTGTCAAAGGAAATAATTGTTTTTAAATAACAAACCAAAGCTAACAAAAGCATACACAATGAGAGACCAAACACCTTTGATTCCCATTATTCGGAACGAAATGCCCCCCCTCAGTATGCCCATCACTTCATGGGCTGAAGAAGACCGACCACGCGAGAAAATGTTGCTCAAAGGTAAATCAAGCCTGACCGACGCGGAACTCATCGCCATACTCATCGGCTCTGGTACGGTGGGCATGGATGCTATTGGTTTAGCAGAACAAATCCTCAAATCCGTTGACGGCAACCTGTCTGAATTAGGTCGCCGGACACTCAAAGATTTGATGAAATTTAAAGGCATTGGTGAAGCGAAAGCCATTACTATTGCGGCGGCGTTGGAAATTGGTCGGCGGCGACAATTCAGCGACATGATGCAGCGCGATAGCATTACGAGTTCACGTGATGTGTATGATGCTATTTTACCACAGTTGATAGACTTACCCAATGAGGAGTTTTGGATTTTGATGCTCAACCGAGCAAACCATATTATCAGCCGTCATCGTGTCAGTATTGGCGGCGTTTCGGGTGTGGTCGTTGATGCCAAAATGGTTTTTCGCCCTGCCATTGAAGCCTTAGCCAGTTCCATTATTCTCATACACAATCATCCTTCGGGCAATTTGAAACCCAGTCAAAGAGACCTTGAATTGACTCGAAAATTGAAAAAAGCAGGTGAATCCCTTGATATTACCGTCGCAGACCATGTTATTGTGGCGCATACAGGGTTTTATAGTTTTGCAGACGAGGGCATGATGTATTGAATTTATAACGGATAGTGGAAAACGGATAATGGATAGTGGATAAGGAATAGTTTTAAAATTATCCATTTTCCGTTTTCCATTATGCGCTATCCGTTATCAATTTTTCCAAACATTTCTTAGAAAACGCAAAAAATTGCCGTGCATAATCTGTTCTATATCCCCCTCAGTATAACCGCGTTTTTTTAACAAATTGGGAATTTTTTGTAGGTCTGCAATCGTTTCAACATCGTAAGGGCATTGTTCTTTGCCATATCCACCGTCTAAATCTGAACCGATGCCAACATGATTGGTATTTCCTGCAATTTGACATATATGGTCAATATGGTCAATCACTCTATCAATATTACAGTCCATTTCTTGTGGCGTTGAGACCTTTTTAACCCAATTAGGGACAATCATCCAAGCATCAAAAGCCGCTCCGATGACTGCGCCACGCGCAATCAATGCCTTAATTTGTTCATCAGAATACTGCCTGTTGTGGTTTACGATGGAACGACAAAGGTTATGACTCGCCCACACTGCCCCATCAAAATTGTCTAAAGCTTGCCAAAAAGCATCGTCGCACAGGTGTGTGGCATCTAAAATCATATTGAGCGAAGCCATTTTTTTCAATAATTCCAAGCCATTTTGGTTCATTTTGCCCGAAGCATCAGTACCGTTGGCATAACTTCCAGGTCCATAATGCGCTGGACCGACGGCACGAAGTCCATAAGCATAGGCTTTTTCAACATAATCAACCGTAATCAATGAATCTGCGCCTTCCAAACTAAGGATATAACCAATTGGTTTTGAATCATTTGCATCGCCGTTTTGCCAAAGCGCAAGGTGGTTTTCCAAAGATTGTAAATCCCTGATGGGAGTCATTTCGCCCACCTCTTCCATCGTCCGATACCAAGCGAGTTGCGCTTGCGTTTGCGCCCAAGCCTGTTGCGGCGAATGCCAACCAGGCAGCGAATTGTCAGGGGCAACATAACGAGCAATTTGAGTGGCAACGACTAAACCGATGTTGCCTTTTCGTAATTCTGGAAAGGAAACGACACCTTTACTACGGTCGGGTTTGTCTGTCATACCTTTTTCTCTGGCGTTGATTGCTGAAATCGGTTGTTGTAGGTCTCGATTCCACTCCATAGCATTCATGCTGAGGTCGAGGTGTGCGTCAAATATGAACATAATAATTTGATTTTCAATAAGTTATCCTTCTATCTCTTGCAATCGTCAGCCATTCACCGTTGGCTTTTCCATTTTCAATAGTCACCACTCTTTCAAACAAAGCGACCGTTGGACAGATATGAAATGGCAATCCATACAACACATCGCCAACTTTATAATGATGACCCACACCCGCCTCAACGACCAAATGTTCCTCGCTTTGACTGAGGGGTATCAATTCGGGTGCATTTAGAAAATAGACGCGTTTAGTGATGTCATTTTCAGCCGCTACCGATTTATGACCTAAATCCAAACATAATTTAGTGGCATCAGGCAATGAAATAACCCTTATAACCAACAAAGCGGCGTATTTGAAAGGCTGTTCAGGACATAAATCACCATAGCCTTTGTCCCAATAAATGAAAGTACCCGGACTGCATTGTACCGTTTCGCGTTTGGCATGAATCGAAAACGAAGGCGAACCGCCTGAGACGACGATGAGTTCATTTGCTCCTTCTCCCCTTTTCGACTCTATTTGGGTTTTCACAGCCCATAATTTATCAAAAGCGGCATCACATTCCGCCTTTCTGATAGCTAAATCAGGATTTCGGAGATGCCCGTCATAGCCATGTAAACCAACAACATGAATGCCTTTCATTTTTTTACAAGCAAAAAACAAAGCAACAGCCGTTTCATCGGCTGCAATACCAGTTCGATTTTGACCAATATTGAGGTCAATAAAAACAGGAATATTTAGGTTTTGAGTCGAAAAACAATCAGATTGCGATTGTGCCGCAGCGATATTGTCAATCAAACAAGCATATTTCGTATTTGGGAATTGTTGAATGACATTAATAAACCTTTGAATTTTAGGACCGTTGGGTTGATATGCCAACAGAACATCTTTTGCGCCTGCTATACCCAACATTTCCGCTTCTGCAATAGTCGCACATTTGAATTGTGTAATACCAGCATCTATCATCATTTTAGCAACCACAGCCGATTTATGGGTTTTGATATGCGGACGTAAACGGCGCACATCGCCCACCATTTGGATAGCGGTGTCAATATTATGCTGAACTCTATCGGGATAAACGACTAAGACGGGCGTATCTAGTGCGTCAATATTTTGGATTTTGTAGTCAAAATGAGTCAAATTCATAGTGATTTTGTTTAAAAAATTTCAAAAATGCCTTCAATTTCCACAGTGACATTATTAGGCAATGAACCCATGCCAACTGCACTTCTGACACCCAAACCATTGTCGTTTCCCCACAATGTGGCGAACAATTCGCTGCAACCATTGATGACGATGGGGTGTTTTTCGTAGTCAGACGTGGCATTGACCATACCGAGAATTTTAACGACTCTTTTGATTTTATCCAAATCACCAAGATGATTTTTTAGCGATACGAGCATGGCTAAACCACATTGGCGTGCGGCTATTTTGCCTTGCGCTTCGTCCACATTGTCGCCTAATTTGCCCGTGATATAGCTGCCGTCTGTGTTGATGGAGACATGACCCGACACGTAAACAAGGTTACCAATTGTTAAACAACTTTTATAAATACCTTTTGAGCCAGGCAATATCGGCAACGATAAACTCAAAGATTCTAATGTTTTTTCAATGTTAGAACTCATAAATAATGATGAATTGTTTAATGATGAATAATGACAAGTTAGGATACAATATACTGAAAATCAATTCATTGTAAAAATGATAAAATACTGAGGGGGGTGATTTCGATTATTTTTCCCATTCAATGTGACTCATTTGATATAAAATCCAATTTTGTCTTTGTCTGACATAATCAGAAGGTGTATTGACGCGATACCGAACAGGGCTGGGCAGACAAGCCGCAATGAGGGCGGCTTCGCTAGCAGTGAGTTTTGACGCTGGTTTCTTGAAAAAAGTAAGGGCAGCCGCTTCTGCACCAAAAATGCCATCACCCATTTCAGCGACATTGAGATACACTTCCAAAATGCGGTCTTTACTCCAAAACAATTCTATCAAGAAAGTAGAATACAATTCCAAGCCTTTGCGCATCCAATTTCGGCTTTGCCACAGGAAAACATTTTTAGCCACTTGCTGCGAAATGGTACTTGCTCCTTTTTTACGTTGATGATTTTTATTAAAATCAATCGCTTTTTCGATGGCTTTAACGTCAATACCAAAATGGTACTCAAATTCTTGATCTTCGGCGGCAATGACGGCGTGTTGCATGGTTACTGAAATTTGGTCGAGACTAACCCATTGCTTTTTTATGTCTTTACCCATAATCCATTGTTCAAAAATGGTAGGCGTGGACACAACAGGCAGCCAAATCAACAACAGTGTATATATAAGGTGTGCAAAGAAGAGCGTCAACAAAACTCTTTTCACAATTCGATACATCCATAATACGCGTGGATATTGAGCAAAACGTGTAGAAATAAAACCCATAAAGGACCGACCGTTTAATGATTCGGTTCAAAAATAGGATTTTTAAGACGGTTCAAAACAAAAATGAAGAAAAATTTGAATAAATACTGAGGGGGTCGTTTTGAAAATCAGGATAATCAAGAGGATAATTTTGTATCCAAATGGTATAAAAAATGACTTGTCAAGCCTTTCAACAAAAAAAAGCAACTTTTTTTGACAAATATTTTTCACAAAAAGCACAAACAGAAAATATTATTTTCACAATGATACAATCTTGTCGGACAAATATCTTATCATAAAACACTGATAATCAGTTATTTAATTTTTTATATTATAAAATAAAAATTTATTTCAATTAAAATCATCATTCACAATGCGTCTAAAATGTCCTTGCACAGGCAAAATTCTTTTCGCACCTTTGTATTATCAAAAAAGAGAACAACTATAAGAGCAAGCTACACAAGATATGTTCATGGGATTATAATTTGCTGTCAGGGGTCGTCCCAACGTTGTTTTTTAAAGTTGGGACGACAATCTGATTATCAAACGAAAGCCCTTTTTGATGAGAAAGAAATAAAGGAGCCGTTAAGTCGGCTACGTAAAGAATATGTTCATGGGATTATAATTTGTTGTCAGGGTAGTCGTCTTGATCGGTTTTTAAGTCAAGACGACAATCTGATTTTTCCTAGAACTTACAGAATTGATTAGAAATAAAGGAGCCGATAAGTCGGCTGCGTAAAGAATATGTTCATGGGATTATAATTTGTTGTCAGGGTAGTCGTCTTGATTGGTTTTTAAGTCAAGACGACAATCTGATTTTTCTTAGAACTTACAGAATTGATTAGAAATAAAGGAGCCGTTAAGTCGGCTACGTAAAGAATATGTTCATGGGATTATAATTTGTTGTCAGTCATCTGTCGTCCCGGTATTTTTATAAATGTCGGGACGACGAAACTGATTTTTCCCATTTTGATTTGATAAAAAGCCTTCGGGCACACGATAATATGTTCATGGGATTATAATTTGTTGTTTGGATGTCCGAGTCAGTTCGATTCGGACATTTTTTTTTGCTTATTTCACTGTAGAACGGGTTAAAAACCGTTCTACAGTAAAAATTACTGAGGGGGTACTTTGAACATCATAAAATCGTATATTGCAAAAACGGCAACGCATTCGGATAGTCAGTCGTAAAATGAAGCCCACGACTTTCTTTTCGCATTGCTGCTGAACGGGTAATCAAATAGGCAATTGTCACTAAATTGCGTAATTCGCAAAGCTGTGGAGAAATAGTTGTCGTGTTGTACAGATCCTCCGTTTCGCGATATAGTATAAAAAGGCGGTCAAGAGCGCGTTTCAAACGCACATTTGAACGAACGATACCGACATAGTAGCTCATTAAATCCTTCAACTCTTTTGTGCTTTGGGTTATCAAAACCATTTCTTGCGGGTCAGTCGTTCCTGCGGCATTCCAATTCGGAATATTTTCTTTAAATACTTCATTATCAATACGTTGCAAAGCATCTTCTGCGATACGGTGTCCAAAAACAAGGGCTTCGAGTAGCGAGTTAGATGCCAACCGGTTCGCACCGTGCAAGCCTGTACTGCTGCTTTCGCCACACGCATAGAGGTTTTTGATGCTGCTATTGCCCATTTCGTCCACCATAATGCCGCCACATTGATAATGACAAGCTGGAACGACAGGAATCATATCCGTCATGGCATCAATGCCGATGCTCTTACATTTGTCATAAATCGTAGGAAAATGGTTGTAAAAAGCCTCTTTATCCAAATGCCTGCAATCGAGGTACATACATTCTGAACCCCAAATTTTCATTTCAGAGTCAATGGCTCGCGCCACAATATCACGCGGTGCTAATGATTTTCGGGGGTCATATTTGTCCATAAATTCCTTTCCATCAGGCGTTTTCAATATGCCTCCAAAGCCTCGTACTGCTTCAGATACAAGAAAATTGGGGTTATCACCGCTCGGGTTGTGAAGAGCCGTTGGGTGAAATTGGACAAATTCCATATCCGAAATCCGTCCTTTGGCGCGATAAAACATGGCTATACCGTCACCTGTGGCAATAATGGGATTTGTTGTATTTTTATACACTTGCCCAGTGCCACCCGTAGCCATCAAGGTCAATTTTGACAAAAATGTCTCGATTTCGCCTGTTTTTTTATTCAAAGCATAACAACCGTAACATTCAATATCAGGTGTTAAACGTGTAATATTCCAACCCAAATGATGCTGAGTGATGACATCTATGGCAAAATAATGCTCATGGATATAAATATTATCATATTTTTTAGACTCCGCGACCAAGGCGCGTTGGATTTCCCAACCTGTCAAATCTTTGTAGTGTAAAATACGGTTTTCAGTATGACCCCCTTCTCTACCCAAGTCGTAATCCTCTCCGTGTTTGTCAAACCGCGTACCCCAATCAATGATTTCTTGAACCCGTTGAGGTCCCTCGTTGACGACTATTTCGACAATGTTGCGCTTACACAAACCATCGCCCGCATCTAAGGTATCTTCAACGTGTTTGTCAAAAGAGTCTTTATCAAAATCCCAAACCGCTGCCACGCCACCTTGAGCATAACGCGTATTCGATTCATTTTCAACCGTTTTTGTCAAAACATCAATCCTGACATCGCTTCTTTTTTGAGCCACTTTTATAGCAAAACTCAAACCTGCAATACCGCCGCCTATCACTAAAATATCTGTTTTCATAATCAATCTCTCTTTTTTTACTTAGCTTATAACAAAACCGAAGCTACTTGTTTTTGTTTGCAAAATTAGAACTTTTAGCGACATATTTTGAAGGCAACAAAATACGAGGGGGGCATCTCGACAGAATCGAAATACCCCCCTCAGTATTTTTATCTAAAAAAAGTAGAAAATTACTCAGCAACAGGCTCGCGACCAATACTTGAATAATAAAATCCCCGTCCTTTCATCACTGAAACATCATAAAGATTACGACCATCAAAAATGGCTTTTGAAGTCAAATTATTCAATTTTTCAAAATCTGGTGTACGGAATTCGTTCCATTCAGTCACAATAACCAATGCGTCAGCTCCGTTAAGTGCTTCGTATTCGTCATCTGCATAACCGATTTTTTCACCGTAAATTCGTTTAACGTTTGGCATAGCCTCAGGGTCAAAAGTCGTTACAGTTGCACCAGCTTCTAGCAATTCATCAATCAGATACAAGGCGGGTGCTTCACGGATGTCATCTGTATTGGGTTTGAAAGCCAATCCCCATATTGCGAAATGCTTTCCTTTGACATTACCACCGAAATAAGCATTGATTTTTTTGAACAGAATGGTTTTTTGAATACCATTAATTTCCATGACGGATTTCAAAATTTTGAAATCATAGTCATATTGGTCCGCCGTCTTTGCCAAAGCCTGAACGTCTTTCGGGAAGCATGAACCGCCATAGCCTACACCTGGAAAAAGGAAACGTTTGCCAATCCGATTGTCGCTACCCATACCGATACGCACCATGTCCACATTGGCACCGACGCGCTCGCACAAGTTTGCAATTTCGTTCATGTAAGAAATACGCATAGCGAGATACGAGTTAGCTGCATATTTTGTCATTTCGGCAGAACGCTCATCCATAAAGTAGATGGGATTACCTTGGCGGACAAAAGGCTCATACAATTTACGCATCAGTTCGCGCGCTTTTTCTGAATCTGTACCAATAACAACACGGTCAGGCTTCATAAAATCGTCAACAGCAACACCTTCACGTAGAAATTCGGGATTTGAGACCACATCAAAAAGTCCGTCATCAAGCCCCCCCTCAGTAATTGCCGCATGTACGCGTTCTGAAGTACCGACTGGAACCGTACTTTTGTCAACGATGACCTTGTACGATGTGATAATTTTTGACAAATCTTTAGCAACGCCTAAGATATAAGACAAATCGGCAGAGCCATCTTCACCCGGCGGTGTTGGCAAAGCCAAAAAGATAATTTGTGCGGCATCAACAGCCGATTTTAAATCCGTTGTGAAATGAAGGCGGCCTTGTTTTGTATTTCTTTCAAATAGAAGCTCCAAGCCGGGTTCAAAAATAGGGACTTCGCCGTTTCTCATGCGTTCAACCTTTTTGGCATCAATGTCAACGCACATTACATTATTGCCTGTTTCCGCGAAACAAGTGCCTGTGACTAAACCGACATAACCGGTTCCTACTACTGCAATGTTCATTTTATAAGTTGTTGAAATATTAATAGTTAAAAAAAAGTTTTTTCAAAATGAGCCACAAAATTAATGGGATAGATAAAGAAATGAAATTCTACATAGTATAAAAATAACATTTAATAATGTCTTATTTTTTTTAAAATTATGTTAAATCACTTCTTACTTCAAAACCCAACATAAATTCTTACTTAAATTAACGTGAGTTCGGATATATTACTGGCTCTTTTTCGCTGCGCTCAAAAATCGCCTTTTGAAAGATTTTTTATTGGGCGAGTGTGTTTTTGATAGAAAAATTTTCAATTTTTCTATCAAAAACACACCCGCCCAATAGATTTTTTACTCGTACGTCTTTCGAGCAAAGCGAGAAACAGTGCGTGATAGTATTATTGTATTATCTCCGAACTCACGTTAATTTACGACGCAAAGATACTGCGGAGTCTATCCAAAACAAAAAAGCGGCTTAAGAGTTAAACCTCTAAACCGCTTCATTTTTCTTTCATTTTAAAAACTACTGACGTATAACCCTAAACCCAGGACCGCCGCCGCCCGGTCCACCACCATTGCGTTTCATCATTTCATCACGTTTTTGTTTGTACTCTTCTTCTGTCACTTTATCGCCTTTTGAAGGGGCTTTGATGGCATTATCTTTCACTTTTTTTAATTCAATTTTTTTAGCTGTCAACATAATTTCTCCATTATTAATATCCGCTTCAAGTATCAAACCTGGCAATGAGCCGAAGTTTTGAGGACCCGCTGCCAAAGGCAAATCCATTGTAAACCAAGCGACAATCTCTTGTTTGCGGGCTGTATCGCTCAATGTGGCTTGTGTGCAGTCATAACCCATTACTTTTTTGGTTTCTGTACCCAATTTCCAAGCAGGTTGCTTCATATCTGTCTCAATCAGATATTTTTTGTCCCCCATTTCACGCAATTCGATGCGTTTGTTACTGGCGTAATTGCGATAAATTTCAACGTTTGGACGGCGAAAACGGAAGCCTCCACCGCCACCACGGTTTGCTTCTTCATCTTCTTCCTCTTCGATAGCTTTGTAAATACACTCATCGCCTCGAAAGACGAGCTGCATATTGTTACTTCTGAACTCTGGTACACGCGCCTTCATCGCTTCGTCGGTGATACGGCGGTGCAAATTCATTTTTTCTTCAAACATAATCGTTCCTTCTGCATTTTGTCCAAAAACAGTCAAAACCGAGCATAAAAAGGCACTTAAAATCAGAATCTTTTTCATTTTTATAAAGTTATTTTTTGATTAAGGATAATTGAGCCACTAATTTACAGATTTTACGGATTCGTGGCTCAAAAATACAACCCCTCAGTATAAAACAAGTTAAACAGCCTTGAAACAAGGTTAATAAAGGTTAAGATGCTCTATTTTGTCAATCAAATCCCTTTAAATTTGCCAATAATGAAACGTATCAATAGACATGGACTCATCGCGCTCATCGTCAGTAGCCTCGCACTACTCATCGTTTTTCAAGGCTTTTGGATAAAAAAAGTCTATGACGAGCAGTATATGACGCTTAAAAAAGACCTTGACCACACCTTTCGCTCTACCGTTATGGCGATGCAAGACTCTATGATTCAATGCAGTTTTGGCGATTTGCCTAAGCTACAAGGCGATTCTCTGCCCTTCGGCAAAAGGGAAAGAGATGCAGAGTTTCCACCACAATTCACAAGGTCGGATAACTTCAAAACCTTTGAAATCCACGAACGCAAAAGCCCAAACGACCAGAAATCGGATACTTCTCGACAAAATAGGATAAGTTTTACGCAAAAAGATGGCGTTAAAATTACGATTGCTTCGGATAGTTTGAGTGGTCGAGACATCGCACGTATTGTCACAAGAGCTTATTTCAATAAACCTGTTTCAGACAGTACAGGAAAAAATCAAATCACAAGTGTTTATTTAAAGCAAGGCGACAGCGTTCGTTTGTCAGTTTTGAAGCAAAAAGCCACAGATGCGAAGCACCATTTTACGTTCACAGATACAAATCTCCGCCAAAAAACTTATGCTGCTTCACAAATCAACATTAGGAAAAGAGTGAATGCAAAAGACACGTCTATTTTCATCAACCTCAACCTCGACTCTTTGCGACTTGACGACATTGCTGTCCATTATTGGTTGGCTTTGATGAATCAAAGAATAGACATTCCTTTCAAAATTCGACGGTTGCACCAAAGCCAAGTGCCTTCGTTTTCGCCTTACAATAGAGAAAATGCTTTTGATAAAAAAGAGGACACCTTGAAAACGAATCCTGTTTTTGCCGGCATGCCGAAGTTTAATGTATATGTCGCACAATTCCCTGAATATCAAGCTTTTCTGTTTAAGAAAACGCTACCACAAATCTTTTTTTCTATGCTTTTATTGGGCATAACGACATTAGCATTTTGGTTGGTTTATCGCAGTTTGCGGCAACAAGAGCGTTTGACCGATTTGAAAAACGACTTTATCAGTAATATTACACATGAGTTAAAAACGCCGATTGCAACGGTCAGCGTGGCGATTGAAGCCTTGCAAAATTTCAACGCTTTGCAAAAACCTGAACTCACGAAGGAGTACCTCGATATTTCCAAAAATGAACTCTCACGCCTATCTATGCTCGTTGACAAAGTGTTGAAACTCTCTGTTTTTGAGCAGAAAGAACCTGAATTGAATAAAGAAATCATTGATGTGGCGGCAATTGTTGCACAGGTTTTGGACTCTATGCGGCTACAATTTGAAAAAATCGGCACTAAAATCAGCTTCCATACTGCGGGATCTGAAAACACATTTGTTGAAGCCGACAAAACGCATTTGACGAGTGTGATTTACAATTTGCTTGATAATGCCTTGAAATACAATGGTAAAAATATTAGAATTAATTTTCAAGAACGACCCGACACATTACAACTAAACATTGAAGATGACGGCTGTGGCATTGCGGCAGAATATCAAGGCAAAATTTTTGACAAGTTTTTCCGCGTCCCGACAGGCGACATCCACAATGTCAAAGGTTATGGTTTGGGTTTGAGTTATGTGGCAAGTGTGATGCGGCAACACGGCGGGCGCATTGAAGTGCAGAGCGTTTTAGAAAAAGGGAGTATATTTAGTGTTTTTTTGCCGAAACGGTAAAGGCTCTATTAAGTCTTAAATGGCCTTATATTCCTTATATGGTTCAAAAAACAGAGCATATCTGAACCATATAAGGAATATAAGGTCATTTAAGGTATAAATCAATAATTACAAAAATGTCTAAAACCAAAATCCTATACGTCGAAGACGAGCCCTTTTTAGGTAAAATCGTCAAAGAAAGCCTTGAAAGTCGCCTTTTTGATGTCCTGATGATTGCCGACGGTGCAAAGGTCATAGAGGCTTTTCCGAACTTTCAGCCCGATATTGCGGTCCTCGACATTATGCTACCGAATATAGATGGTTATGCCCTTGCAGAGTCTTTGCGGCGGCTCTCTCCTACCCTACCAATTATTTTTTTGACCGCCAAAACGCAGACAGATGATGTTTTGCGGGGCTTTCAAGCAGGTGGTAATGATTATGTTCGGAAACCATTTAGCATGGAAGAACTCATTGTTCGGATTCAAAACCTGTTAGCAATGGTCCGCAGTACCCCCTCAGTATTTGACCCTTTTAACATCGGAAAATTCCAATTTACACCTCAAAAATATGAATTACGCATTGGCGAAACGGTGCGTAAACTCTCGCATCGCGAAACGGAATTGCTTAAAATCCTTTGTGAGAGCCGCAATTTCACCGTCGAACGCAAGGAAGTATTAATGAAAATATGGGGCGACGACTCGTTTTTTAACTCCCGCAACCTCGATGTTTATATCACAAAACTGCGTGATTATCTAAAAGCAGACCCCTCAGTACAGATTATGACGGTGAAGGGTGTGGGCTACTTTTTTACGGTGGAGTGAATTTTTCAGCCCAAAACAATTGTTGAAAACAGATATTCAAAAAATATTGTCTTAAACTTAAAAATTATGACAATTATTCTTGTATGAACAAAAAAAACATTCTACATTTGACGCATTAGTTTAAAGCGAACATATACATTACCGAAAACCGTTGCTTATTTTTCCATAAAGAAATAAGCATTGATACTTTAACGAGGAGTTACACAATTATAATTCTAAAACTTTAAACGTTCTGCTCCTCCTTAGGTTAATAATGCCCTTTTTAGTGAGAAAATAAGCATACAAAACGTGTAGCACCCATGACGACACGATTACTTACACTAAACATCTGCTTCTTTAAACGGAAGCCGCTTGCTTTTTTCATTGGTTTTTTCTTCTTTTTCCTTACGCTTTTACAAACAACAACCTTATCTGCTCAAATTTTGTACTGTCCCTATTGCCCCGTCAATTGGAAAGATACAATCGAACCTCATGCAGTTTGCAAAACGACTGTTACGGGGTATCTCGACACGTTGGGAACGAAGTTCATCTCGCCCATCGTGCTGGATAATTTTTCGACGGACAATTGCCCTGTTATCATCATTAGTGCCAGCAAAACACGCTTTACGTGCGCTGATGTCGGCACTCAAAATGTCATCCTCTTTGTGCGTGACACCGCCGGCAATCGTGCCCAATGCACCACCCGCGTCACTATTTTTGATACCATTCGCCCTAAAATGCTTAATTGTCCAAAAGATACCATTATGGCATTAGGCGCAAATCAATGCAACAAAGTCTTTTCTTTTGCAACACCAACACTGACCGACAACTGCTCTTCTAACCTGTCAGTGGCTCAAAGCAGTGGATTAGCGTCAGGTGCTGCGTTCCCAATCGGCACAACAACCGTCGCTTTTACGGCTCAAGATGCAGGAAATAATACAGTTACATGCGCTTTCAAGGTAACTGTAAATGATATACCGCCCATCGTGGCATGTAAATCGCAATACGCCCCTAAGTTAAATAGTGCGATATCAAGGCTTGTCGTTACGCCGTTGGACGTAGCTGCGTCCATTTCCGACAATTGCACCCCCCTCAGTAATTTAACCCTTAAAATACGTCGAACAGGCTCTGGAACAGGCTTTCCAGATTCGACATCGCTCACTTTTGGTTGCGGCGATACAGGTCGCATAGCCGTTGAAATTTGGGCAAAAGACCAATCAGGTCTTATAAGTAATTGTACAACAACGATTTATGTTAACGACTCAAACAACATTTGTCGTTCGCCAACCGTTCCCGCACTGCTCGGTCAAACCATGACAGAAGAAGGTCGAGCGATTTCAGCTAAAATTGCCGTGACAAGCCCTGCGATGTCTGCAATGTCTCAAAACAGCAATCCAACCGGCGCTTTCACCTTCTCAAATTTAGTCCGAAATGGCAATTACAACGTTACGCCACGACGTGACAGCGACTATATAAACGGCGTAACCACCTTTGATATCGCTTTGATAAGCCGTCATATTCTCGGTTCGGAATTGCTTAGGTCGCCTTATAAACTCATTGCAGCCGATGTCAACCGCGACGGTTCGATTGATGCACTCGATTTGTTGATAACAAGGCGTGTTGTTTTGCGCCAAATAGACAGTTTTCCCAATAATCGCTCATGGCGTTTTGTACCAAAAAACTATACGTTTCCAAGCAGTATTGAGCCTATTTTAGTGACTTTTCCTACTTTTTTGGCTTATGCCAATGTGACCGATACCGTTTTTAATGCCGATTTTATTGCTATGAAAACGGGTGACATCAATGGTTCTGCGTCGAATATGCCTTTGACAAACAGTATCCAACCACGTAGTCACAACACCTTTATTTTAGAAGCGCAAGATGTGGTACTTGAAGCGGGAAAAATCTATGAAATCCCTATCAAAACGCCTAAACTCGACCCAGAAGCCTTTCAATTTACACTCAATTACGATATTCATTCACTTAAACTATATGCCTTTGAATCCTTAGACTTATACAATTTTTCCTCGTCCAACTACGCTTTGTTTGCCGATAGGGGCAAAGTCACGATGAGTTGGAACAGCTCTGACAGCAAAAAAGAGCCCGTGAACATGTTTATTTTAAAGTTGCAAGCCACCCGTTCGATTCGTTTGAGCGAGGCCCTGCACCTGTCCTCCGACTTAACACCTGCTGAAGCCTATTCCTCGGCAGGTGATCGGATGGCGGTTGACCTACGTTTTACAAAAGGAAATATAGTAACAAGCGATTTTCAATTGTTCCAAAACAACCCGAATCCTTTTAATGGTTCTACCCAAATCCAATTTCGTTTGCCCGAAGCGAGTGACGCAAAACTCACTGTTTTTGACGAAACGGGGCGGATTTTAAGGGTTCAGCAAGACTTTTTCAATAAAGGCAATAATGAAATCACTTTGAATTTTCAAGATAACCCCAACGCATCAGGCGTTCTTTTTTATCGCCTCGATACGCCCAAACATTCAGCGACGCAGCGAATGGTGCTTTTAAACTAATTATTTTCCCCTGTAACACAAAGACGACAACTTGCGGCTTGAGTTTCGACCTTTGCCGCAAGTTTTATTTTGAAAATAAGAAAATCCCCCCCTCAGTATTTTCCATAATTTCTCGCTAACTTTGCCGCATCATTTCACATTCACATAAAAAAATAAAATTATGAAGAATATAAAATTCAATACTCGTTTTGCGGCTCTCAGCGTACTCATCCTCTTAGCTGCGCTCAGTCGCCTTCTACCCCACCCGCCCAATGCAACTGCTATGGGTGCAATGGCGTTGTTCGGCGGCGCGTATTTCAACAATCGTTGGGTGTCGCTTTTTGTGCCCTTGGCAACGCTTTTTGTCAGTGATTTGATTTTAAATAATGTCGTTTATGCGGCTTTCAATAATGGTCAATTTGTTTGGTTTTATGGTGGTGCGGCTTGGGTTTATGGTAGTTTTGCAGCCGCTATCGTTTTATCCTGGTTTTTATTGAAAAAGATAGATGCCAAAAACGTCTTTATTGCTAGCATCACAGGTTCAGTGTTGTTCTTTGCTGTGACCAATTTCGCAGCCTGGCAAAGCCCTTTTATGCCTTATCCAAAGGATTTATCGGGTTTAGCGATGTCTTATATGGCAGCATTACCGTTTTTCGTCAATTCCCTTGCAGGTGATTTATTCTTCTGTGCTGCCTTGTTTGGCGGTTTCGAGTGGGCGCAACGTCGGTTTCCCAATTTGGCAAGAGCTTAATACTTCTCTATACTGAGGGGGTAAAAAAGGCTGTATCAAAATAAAGATACAGCCTTTTTTTTATCAATATGAACAACTTCAAAATCGTTTTATTTTGAAGACACAGATACAACTTCCTGATGTTGTTAAAAATATTAGGTCTAAAGTTTGTTACAACCGATTTCTAAAACGATATTTGTTTCAGTTAGAAAACAATCACTTTAGACATTAAACATCTTATGAAAATGCTTACAAACATTGAACTACACATTTTCCATTCTCTTTTTGACAAAATTAAATAGACTTTAAATTTTCTTGTCATACTTAGAGACTGTATTAAAACATAAAAATACTGCCCAAATAAAGTCCTTTGATAATAGGTCACTTATATTTGTCAAAAATATAAGTACACCAATGACAAAACGATATCTATTCTTCATAACCATCTTGATTTTTTTCAGTTTCACTGATGAAGACCGTTCTCTCATTGAACTGAATTACAATACCCTTACGCCTTCTCTACGCACCGAGCCGCTTAAAATGCTGCCTTTGCTTGAATTATTGATAAAAAAAGCCGAAAAAACGCTCGATAGCCGCGACACTTTGCTTGCCAATATTCAATTCAGCCTTGCCAAGGTGTATTGTGATAAAAATGTCAACCTCGCAGAAGGCATCCGTCTCTACCAAAAAGCACTCAATATTCGCCGCGAAAAACTGCCGTTTGGCAATCCTAAAATTGGCATAACGGCTGGCAACCTCGCCCTCGCCTCGCGCCAAATCGGTCTTTTCGAGCAAGCCCGTTCGTACGCACAATTGGCGATTGAAGCCAAACAAACTGCCACTAAAATTGATACCTCTTCGCTTCTGAAATCGTACAATGAACTCGCCGTCAACAACCGCATGTTGGGCAGTTATGCCGATGCCTTAGCCGCCGCCGATAAAGTTTTAGAGCTAGCTACTGCTGTTAAAGACTCGCTTTTTATGGCAAATAGCCGCATTACCGCAGGTTCTGCCCATTATTCAACCCAAAATTATGAAGAAGCGGCAAAGGAATATCAAACGGCTTTGACACTTTATAATGTTCTTTTAAAAAATAATCAAACGTCGACCACACCTCTTTTCCAAGTTCAAAAAGAACAGGCTGCTACTCTCAATAACCTCGGCGTAACGTTTCGGCAACTGAAAAAAAACACCGAATCATTGGCGTTTTTAAACCAATCGCTTGATGCTTATCAATCGCTTTTGTTGGCAACAAAGGACTCAACGCTGACTATTTTTATTGGAAATGTCCTCTTTGAACGCGCTCAAACGCATGAGGATAAAGACGAAAAAACCCACGCAACGGCTGATTTTCAAGCCGCTATTGCCACTTTTGGTCATTCCAATAATCCGTTAGCGATTGAATGTTTTACACGTTATGGCGATTTTTTAAAGAAAAACGGTCAGTCGGATTTGGCTTTAAAAACCTATAATCAAGGATTAATATCTGCATTTCCAACCTTTTCTCCAAATGATGCTTCAAAAAATCCACTTTTAAACGGCATTGCTTTTCCTGAATTATTGGATCTTTTTGCTGCAAAAGCCTTTGTTTTGAAAGAAAAAAACGATTTAGAGGCGGCTTTTTCAACTTTTAAAACCTGCGATACACTCATTCAATTTTTATTAGAAAAATATCAAGCCGACCAATCAAAATATTTCCTTTCAGATAAAGCATTGCCGATTTATGAAAATGCCATAACCTTAG
>JAYTUR010000710.1:0-4822 GCA_043744475.1 Saprospiraceae bacterium
TTCTTACGCGTACGCCTTTCGAGCGAAGCGAGAAACAGTGCGTGATTGTATCTCCGAACTCACGTTAAGATAATCAATGACTTATTTCATTTTTATAAATTTGTTTTTTATAATTAAAATATTTTTTTCAAAAAAAACACCCGTTTATGAGTGGGCTATGAGTGAAAATTTAACTTTGAGTTTTTCAAAATAAATAAACGATTCATGGATTCAATCATAATGTTAAAAGAAAAAGACGTTGCCTACATCACCCTCAATCGCCCAAAAGTGTTCAATTCATTGGACACTGAAATGAGAAAACAACTATTGGTTGCACTCGAAGATTGCGGAATAGACCCCTCAGTACGCGCCGTCTGCATTATGGGTGAAGGCAGGGCATTTTGTGCAGGGCAGGACTTGACAGAAGCAGCTGATAGCGCAACGCCTTTATCGTTCCAAAATGTATTAACAGAACAATATAATCCTATTATATTGAAAATCAGACAATTAGAGAAACCCGTTGTCGCAGCCGTCAATGGTGTAGCAGCAGGTGCGGGTGCGAATATCGCTTTGGCTTGCGATATAGTTGTGGCGGCAGAATCGGCATCGTTCGTTCAGGCGTTTTCCAAAATTGGGTTAATTCCCGATTCTGGCGGTACATGGGTCTTGCCACGTCTCATTGGTTTTGGTCGTGCTTCCGCAGCCATGTTGTTGGGTGAAAAGATTATGGCGAAAGAAGCGGCGGCGATGGGCATGATTTACAAGTGCATTTCTGATGAAAATTTTAAAAATGAAGTCATAAGCCTAATGGAATCCTTAGCTAAAATGCCAACACGGGGATTGGCTTTGACTAAAAAAGCCCTGAACGAGTCTGTTTTTGCCGATTTTGAACAACAATTGGCACGTGAAGCTGATTTGCAAAGTCAAGCGGGCGATACAGCGGATTATACCGAAGGTGTCAATGCTTTTATCCAAAAACGCACACCTGATTTTAAAGGCTTGTAGCGCGGAATTTATTTCGCCTAAAACCTGACATGTCAAATAAATTAACTTTAAAGTCAAAGGATTTTAAGTTGTTTGCGGAATAAATTCCGCGCCACATTAAAAAACGAAGGGTAAAAGCTAATTTTGCGCCCTAAAATAAATCAATATGATTGTCGTAACAGGTGCATTAGGCTTTATTGGTAGTTGCCTTATTTCTTATTTGAATCAAAAAGGGATTCAAGATATTGTGGCGGTTGATGATTTTTCAAAAACAGAAAAGGACAGCAATTTGACGCATACACATATATATACACGTGTCGAGCGCGATGTTTTCCTCGATTGGTTCGACAAAAACCACCCCTCAGTATCTTTTGTCTTTCACCTCGGTGCAAGGACGGATACAACCGAGTTTGATCGTTCCGTTTTCCTTAAACTTAACCTCGATTACTCGCGTTATCTTTTTTTGTTGTGTCAAAAATATTCAAAACCAATTATTTATGCGTCTTCGGCTGCCACTTATGGGGCAGGTGAATTGGGCTATTCAGACAGTGACGATGCGTTGATTGAACAACTAAAGCCACTCAACCCTTACGGTGATTCCAAAAACGATTTTGACAAATGGTTGCTTCAAATGGTTGAAAGCCGTGAAGAATTAAATGCCAAACCGTTTTTTGGCGGCGATTTAGCCGAATTCCCTTTTTGGATTGGTTTGAAATTTTTTAACGTTTATGGACCTAATGAGTACCACAAAGGGCGTATGGCTTCAACAATTTTCCATTTTTTCAATCAAATTAAAGATAAAGGAGGTGTTAATTTGTTCAAAAGTCATCGTCCCGACTTTAAGGACGGCGAACAAATGCGTGACTTTATCTACGTCATGGACTTAATCAATGTGATGTTTTGGTTCTATCAAAAATCGCTTGAAACCACCCCCTCCCCGACAGAGTCGGGATTTCGTACCTCAACGGTAAAAAGTGGTATTTATAATTTAGGAACGGGCAAAGCACGCACCTTCAATGATTTGGTGGCTCAAGTGTTTAAAAATTTAGATAAACCTTTGAATATCAACTATATACCGATTCCAGAAGACATCCGCAATGCCTACCAATATTACACAGAAGCCGACATGAAAAAGCTGCATGATGCGGGTTACGATACGCCTTTTACATCGCTTGAAGACGGTATTGCGGATTATGTTCAGCATTATCTTATTCCAAATAAATATTTTTAAAGAAAACATAAAGCATTGAATATCAACGATATAATTAACGAGCATATAGCTACAGCCGAACGATTGAAATCATTGGAAACAGATATTCAAGCGGCTTGCGACCTTTGTGCCTCAACCATACTGAGGGGGGGCAAAATTCTCATTGCTGGTAACGGCGGTTCGGCAGCCGATGCACAACATATTGCGGCAGAATTTGTCGGTCGTTTTGTCAAAAACCGCCGCAGTTTTCCTTCGATTGCCTTGTCAACAGACACATCAGCATTGACGGCTATTGCCAATGATTATGGTTTTGAAAGGGTTTTTTCGCGTCAAATTGAAGGATTAGGTCTTGAAAATGACGTTTTTATAGGTATTTCAACTTCTGGAAACAGTCCGAATATCGTTAGAGCTGTTGAAGTAGCGCGTGAAAAGGGACTGAAAATCATCGTTTTTTCAGGTCGTGACGGCGGTTTACTGAGGGGGCAGGCAGATGTAGAACTTATCGTCAACTCTGAAGTAACGGCGCGGATTCAAGAAATGCACATATTGATTGGACATATCATCTGTGAGTTTGTTGATGAGCAACTTACATGATATTATTTTTCAATAAAATTGCGGTATAAGTGTTAAATAATGACAATTTGAGTAACTTTGCTACTCAAAATATAAATATGTTAGAGACACTTATATCTTCTAAAACCCGAATAAAGCTGCTCCTCAAGTTTTTTTTGAACAGCAACGCCAAAGCCTATTTACGTGGGCTTGAAACAGAATTTGGTGAGTCAACCAATGCGATTCGTATCGAAATCAACCGTTTTGAAGAAGCGGGTATGTTGAAATCACAGATGGTTGGCAATAAAAAAGTGTTTCAAGCCAATACAACGCACCCTCTTTTTAATGAAGTCCACAATATTTTGCTTAAATATGTTGGTTTTGACCACATTATTGAAAACATCATTGAACGTTTGGGCGATGTGCGACGCGTATTTGTGGTCGGAGAATTCTCAAAAGGACTTGATAGTCAAATTATTGACCTTGTGTTTGTAGGCAAAGTTGATACTGCTTATTTAGTCAATTTGATTGAGAAAGCAGAACGACTGATAAGTCGCAAAATTCGATATATTATCTATTCCGAAGCAGAAGCAGAAAACATTGATTGGTCAAAATACGAGCCGCAACCCTTGCTTTTGTGGACTGATGTTGTCACAAAGTAGCACATCACTAGATGTCTATATTTTTATAATTTACTGATTATCAATGAAATACGATATAGCGATTATTGGTGCGGGTATTGTTGGTTTAGGAACAGCTTACCGCATCAGTCAAAAAAATCCCCATCTCCGTATTTGCCTTATTGAGAAAGAAAACGGTGTCGCTCGGCATCAAACAGGGCATAATAGCGGTGTTATTCATTCTGGCATTTACTACAAACCGGGTAGCTTAAAGGCAATAAATTGCAAAAAAGGCTACGATGAACTCCTTGTTTTTGCAAAAGAATACGGCATCAAGCACGACGTGTGTGGCAAAGTCATTGTCGCCACAAAGGACGATGAACGCGTACTTTTGGACAATATTTATAAGCGAGGCATTGAGAATGGCATGGCGGGTATCCGCAAAATTTCACCTCAAGAAACGAAAGAAATAGAGCCACATGTCCACTCAGTTGAATCTATTTGGGTACCACAAACAGGTATTATTGATTATGTGGGCATGTCTGAAAAGTTAGCTGAATTGATTGAAAATCAAGGCAATACAATTTTTTACAATCGTAAAACGATAGGTATGACAACCCAAAACGGCTCAACCATCGTACATACTGAGGGGGGGGATTTAGAGGCAAAACTCGTCATTACCTGTGCGGGTTTATACGCCGATAAGGTGACAAAAATGCTTGAACCCAAAGCGGATTTTCAAGTTTTACCTTTTCGGGGTGAATATTTTGAACTGATACCCGAACGGCAATATCTTGTTAAAAACTTGATTTACCCTGTGCCGAATCCCAATTTCCCATTTCTCGGTGTTCATTTTACCCGTATGGCGAAAGGTGGTGTAGAGGCGGGTCCCAACGCTGTTTTGTCCTACCGTCGTGAAGGTTATAGCCGTTGGGACATACATTTGGGCGAGTTGTTTGAGACCCTGCGTTTTCGAGGATTTCAAAAAATTGCGACCAAATATTGGCGCGAAGGGCTTGATGAAATGCACCGTTCCTACTCAAAACGGGCTTTTGTGAAAGCCTTGCAAAATCTCATTCCAGAGATTACGGAAAAAGACTTGAAAGAGGGTGGTAGCGGTGTTAGAGCACAAGCCTGTGACTCGGCAGGTAATTTAGTTGATGACTTCTGGTTCATTGAATATCAACACGTTATCAACGTCTGTAATGCCCCATCTCCTGCGGCAACGGCTTGTTTAGCTGTTGGTGAAACGGTGGCGGATAAGGCATTAAAACGATTTAGATGATGTGAAAAGAGAAAAATACTGATTTTATTCCAATATTAAATATCCGTTATTTAGTGTTTGATTTTAATATTAACACTATCTAATCATCTAAAATTTTACAAAAAATACCTAAACTTGTCCCTTCAAAAGTAATGATGACGGTCGTTTAAATCCGTATTATTAAACCAAATAACAAATCATGTCAGCAACAAT
>JAYTUR010000711.1:0-1248 GCA_043744475.1 Saprospiraceae bacterium
GTATATGAACTTTGACTGTTTTTTTAAACAACAAAATTATTACAGTTAATTGATATTCAATTAGTTACATAAATGTTTTTTATTTTTGCATTTCATCTAATCTATAATTACTAAAAATTTTTAATGTATGAAAAAAGTATTTAAATTCAGCTTCACACTTGTGCTGTTAAGCATTTGTATCACGGCTTTTTCACAAAGCAAAGTTACTGGTAAAATTAACGATTCGAAAGGTGAGCCACTCATCGGCGCTTCGGTTATTGTCAAAGGGACAACGACGGGTGCGATAACCGATATAGATGGTAAATATTCGATTGAACTGCCTGCCAATGCCACTAAATTGGTTTTTAGTTTTGTGGGCTATGCACCCAAGGAAGTCACAATTGGCAAAGCAACTTCTATTGATGTCATTCTCGATGAAGGTGTCAGTTTAGACAATCTCGTCGTCATCGGCTCGCGTAATGCGACACGGACGAAAATCGAAACGCCAGTACCAGTTGACATCATTCCTGTTACGGCAATAGTCAACGAAATTGGGCAAGTTGATTTGAACCAAATTCTGACTTATATCGCGCCTTCTTTCCAGTCGAGTCGTCAAACCATTTCTGACGGTTCAGACCACATTGACCCTGCGCAACTGAGGGGTCTCGGACCCGACCAAGTTTTAGTGCTCATCAATGGCAAACGCCGTCACCAGTCGGCTTTGGTGAATGTCAATGGTACGGTCAATCGCGGTACAGTTGGTACGGATTTGAATGCTATTCCTGCGGGTTCAATCGAACGGGTTGAAATTTTGCGCGATGGTGCGGCTGCACAATATGGTTCAGATGCCATTGCGGGTGTCATCAATATCGTCTTGAAAAAGAGAATTGGTTTGAGCGCAAACGTCTCTTATGGAGCCAATATGACTACTTATGCTAAGAATTATGCGATAAAAAGAGTCAATCCAGCATTTACTAATGTTGACGAAAACAAAAGCGTCGTTGATGGTAATACCACACAAGTCGGTTTGAATTACGGTATAAAAATCGGCGAAAAAGGTTATTTGAACTTAACGGGTGAATACACTTCGCGCGAACGTTCAAATCGCACGGGTACTTATACAGGTCAAATCTGGCCCTCTGTCAGTGGCGTTGATAATAGTGACCTTATCAACACAGCAAAAGGCTTGACCCGTAATGACTTTGATATGTTGATTGGTAACTCGCGTGTGACGGGTGGTGGCATCGTTTACAACTTTTCGTACCCCCT
>JAYTUR010000712.1:0-1246 GCA_043744475.1 Saprospiraceae bacterium
CTTCATCATTATTTTAAAAAAACAAAAATCTTTTATGGCAACCAATTTACTTGATATATCGAAAGGTCATTTTACAGACATCGCCATCGCAAAAGCTGCTCAATTTTTGGGAGAAAACAACCAATCTATTTACAAAGCTATTAGTTTCATTCTGCCTTCATTGATTGGTGGCATGGCAAATAAATCAGAAACCAGTGAAGGAGTCAACGAACTTATTCAACACCTAAAAGTTAGCTCTAAATTAGATACATCAATTTCGCTCAATAAATATATGAGTGGCGGTACGGAAACGCAGACTTTAATGAGCAGTGGTAGCGACATTGTAAGCAGTATTTTTGATAAAAAAACAGGACAAATTACGGATTGGATAGCAAAAAACGCACAAATCAAAGGAACTTCTGCAACCAGTTTAATGAACATGGTTGCACCTATTTTGATGAATTTGATTAGTCAACGAAGCGGTACAAGTGCCAGTAGTTTTGTTAATTTATTGAATGAACAAATGCCTATTTTGCGCGATGAGAACTTACCCGAAGGACTTATAAAAGCCGCTAATTTGGATTTATCAGCCGCTATTACCACCAAAGTAGATGATATTGTAGAAGAAAGTATGGATTTTAGCAAGTTTATGCCTTGGGTTTTGGGGGCAATCGTTATTCTCGGTATTTTCTATTTTTTCAAAACCTGTTCATTCTCAATGCCCGACTTGTCGAAAAACCAAACGGTTGCTGAAAAACCTGTTGAAACGAAAACTGCAGCCCATACTGCAACTATTACGACAGATAGCACCCATAGATTGACCTTACCCGAAGGTGTTCTTGAAATACCCAAAGGCTCGTTTTTGGATAAACTTCATACTGAAATCATCGACCCAAAGGCTGATTTGACGAAGCCTTTGACACTTGACAGCGTTTATTTTGGCAATGCGTCAGCCCGTTTGAGACCTGAATCGAAAACGCAAGTAGATGATTTGGTTAAAATTATGAAAGCCTTTCCAAATGTTGAGATTAAAATTGAAGGGCATACAGACAATTTTGGTATTCCCGCCAAAAACCAAAGTCTCTCTTTCATCCGCGCCGCTTCCGTCAAAAGATATTTGACCCTCAACGGCATTGACCAAATTCGAATTGCTACCGAAGGCTTAGGCGATACGAAACCGATTGCTGACAACGGTACACCCGAAGGTATGGCAAAAAATAGGCGGATTGAGGTGTTTATTACGAAAAAGTAAACGGATAACGGATAG
>JAYTUR010000713.1:0-1246 GCA_043744475.1 Saprospiraceae bacterium
GCGATGCCGACACCTGAAAGTGGAAAAAAATACAATTACATCGTTGCCGCCATAAAAGCCTTGTGTAAGACTTCAAAAAAAGTTATTTTTTCAACAAAAGAAATAGATGCTTTTGAAGCCAAAACTTTCGAAGAATTGAAAAGCACAATGACCGAAGAAGTTTTTAACAACTCGGTTTCTTTCGGAGAAAGTGTTGCAAATGCCGTCATAAAACGTTTAGAATCAGATAATTATAAAGAAACACGTGGTATGGAACGCTTTGAAGTCAAAGCAAATATCGCTGGGCGTTGGGTGCCCACCCTGCCCGATTATGCAGATGCTGTTGAGCCACATTGGGCAAAAATGAAAACGATGTTGCTCGATACTTGCGCACAATTTCGTCCAATTGCCCCGCCTCCCTATAGCGAGGATAAAAACAGCCCTTTCTGGAAAGCCTTAGTTGAAGTGCATGACATCTCAAAAACAGTCGTCGAAGAACGTGAAAACATCATGGTTTTTTGGGACGACAATCCTTTTGTTTCCCGAAGCAAAGGGCATTTGATGTTTCAAGATAAAAAAATGACACCTGGCGGGCATTGGTTAGCAATTTGTCAATCATTTTTGAAAGACAAAAAAGTGGGGTTTTATGAATCTTTAAAAGCCTATACTATGACATCTTTGGCTCTTTATGAAGGGTTTATTAGTTGTTGGGATGCAAAATATCACTATGCGTTCGTTCGTCCAGAAACGGTCATCAGTGCCAAATTGGATAAACAATGGCACCCACTTTTGGTCACACCACCGTTTCCTTCTTATACCAGTGGTCACAGTACCGTTTCAGCGGCAGCAGCAGAGGTATTAACCGCTTTATTTGGTGACAATCAAGCCTATACAGATGAGACTGAAAAAGAATATGGCTTGCCTGTTCGCTCATTCAAGTCCTTCCGTGAAGCGGCATTGGAAGCCTCTATCAGTCGTGTCTATGCGGGTATTCACTATCGGTTCGATTGCGAAATTGGTAATTTGCAAGGTAAAAAAGTGGGACAGTTGGTGGTTAAAAAGATAAAATAAAATGCTTCAAATTCCTTTTCTTTGCGTCAAAAACGCATGAAATCAGCTTATCTAATTGACGGCATTCGCACACCTATTGGCAGTTTTGGCGGCAGCCTTGCACCCGTCCGTCCCGATGATTTGTTGGCATTAGTCATCAAAAAACTCCTTGAAAGACAGTCCACTGTTGACCCCCTCAGTATCGCCGATGTGATTG
>JAYTUR010000714.1:0-1245 GCA_043744475.1 Saprospiraceae bacterium
TACTGTAAAAACAGATATGGTTGTTGACCAATTTAACAACTATAAAGTGTTGGACACCATGCGCGTCAATGGTAAATTGACTTTGGGTGAAAACATTGCCGACTTAGGTGGTTTGGCAGTAGCTTACGAAGCCTTCAAAACCTATTCGCCACAAGCCAAAACCAATCAAAAAATTGACGGTTTCACGCCTAACCAACGCTTTTTCTTAGCATGGGCGCAAGTTTGGCGCAGTAAATATCGTGACGAAGCCCAAGCCAATCAGATTATGACTGACCCACATTCGCCAGGTAAATTCCGTTGTAACGGTCCTCTGACCAATATGCCTGAATTTTATGAAGTATTTGGAGTCAAAGAAGGCGATAAAATGTATCGCCCAAGCCGTGTGAGGATTTGGTAAATAAATAGTCAATAGTTATTGGTCATTCGTCATTAGGTCACTTTACGAATGATCAATGACTATTGACTATTCAAACATATTTCTTTAAATTTGTCAAAAAAGAAAAGAAAATGGAGGAACAAGCAGCCGTTTTAGATATGCCTAAAAAAGGTACTTTGGCTTATTTGGAAGAGTTTCCAAATGAAGTACTCACCATGAGTTTCGATGAATATTGGGATAATGAACTTAAAAACGAGTATAAAAGCCAATTTTTCAAAACCAAAGTAACACCTATTCTGGCATACACATCAGAAAACCACAACCGATTAGTCAAAAACGCTATAAAACAACTTGATGACTTTATCGCTCAACAAGGGGCAGAATTGTTTTTTGAAACTTGCTCCGTTTGGATTCCTCCTTGTGAGCTGAACACCTATCCCGACATATATATCGTCGAAGAGTCAAATACCATCAAACGCAAAGGGTATCAACTTGCTGAATTGACCCCCTCAGTAATCATAGAGATTTTGTCGGAAAGTACCTCCGATTTTGATAGAGGTGAAAAATGGCGTTGCTATAAAACGATTGACAGTTTGAAACAATACGTCCTTATTTCTCAAGATAGAGTATTGGTCGAAACCTATGAAAATCAAGAAGGCAAATGGGTTTATAACGATTTTTCAGGTGAAACAGCTACGGTAATAATTGCAGGTTTAGAGATACCCCTCAGTATTTTGTACCAAAATATTGATTTTTCAAGCGTTGAAGTTTAAGGCTTAAAGAAAAACAAAAAGGGTGTGATTTGCTACAAATCACACCCATTTTGTTTTAAAAAACTGTTCCTAAAGCCAAATGCAACATTGGTTTTT
>JAYTUR010000715.1:0-4809 GCA_043744475.1 Saprospiraceae bacterium
CTATTATCCCTCAAATATTCTTAAACTTGCAAGTGTAAAGCAAAAAAGAAAAATAAATTTATTTTTTTTCCGCCCAATATTTACACCAAACCGTTCTAACTATGAAGAATCAATTAACCAAGCAGCAGTTGTTTTTATAATCTTAATTCCGTGAACACATAAAAGTAAAAGCTATGCTTGGACAAGGTCAATACCAATCCCTTACACCCAGTCTTTCGCCTCAGCAAATTCAGCTGATGAAATTATTGCAATTGCCGACAACGGCTCTTGAACAGCGCATCCAAGAAGAAATGGAAGTCAATCCTGTTTTAGAGGCGGGCGATGAATACGAAGACCCCTATAACACCGAAGACCCACAAACTGACAGTGAATCCGAAAAAGATGATACGATTGACGATGCCTCAGAGGATTTTCGCGAAGAAGAAGAAGTGCCGCTTCGCGAAGATGACTATGAGTTAGACGAATATCTTGAGCGTTATGCTGAAGATGACCCTTCATACATACCAAAAGGAGAAAGCCGCAATGCTGATGAAGAAGAAAAAACCGTTCCGATTGCTCTCGAAAATAGTTTTCATGAATTTTTGGAAGAACAATTAGGGCTTCTTGACTTGAAAACAGAGCGTGAAATTCAAATTGCAAAACAAATTATCGGTTCTATTGACGAGGACGGTTATTTACGTCGTGCACCCATCAATATTTGTGATGACATTATGTTTTTACAAAATATTCATACTGATGAAGATGAAGTGGTCGCTATTTTAGAAAAAATACAACGTTTTGACCCGCCAGGCATCGGTGCTCGCACATTGCAAGAGTGTTTGTTGATTCAAATTCGGCAAAAGTTGGAAAATGAATCGGCAGATCCAGAGATTGTCAAAAACCTCCGAATTGCCGCCCGTTTGATTTTTGATTTATTCGATGAGTTTACAAAAAAGCATTATCAAAAAATGCAAAAACACCTCGGTTTAACGGAGGAAAAGCTCAAAGATGTTTTAGATGAAATTTTGAAACTCAATCCAAAACCCGCCAGTGCACATGTAAGTGTGCGTGAGCGCAATATGCAATATGTTGTCCCCGATTTTTCGATTGAAACAAAAGAAGGTAACCGTCTTGAATTAAGCGTTGACAGCCGTAATGTACCTGATTTGCGGATTAGTGAGCATTATCGTGAAATGCTTAAATCATACAAAAATCATCGCAACAAAAACACAACGGTTAAAATGCAAAGAGAAGCCGTCATGTTTATCAAACAAAAAATTGATTCAGCAAAATGGTTTATTGATGCCATTCGGCAACGGGAACAGACGATGTTCAAGACAATGTACGCTATTATGACCTATCAACAAGATTTTTTCATGACAGGTGACGATAAAAGATTGAAGCCGATGATTCTGAAAGATATTGCGGATGTGACAGGTTTAGATATTTCTACGGTATCGCGTGTCGCAAATTCTAAATATGTTCAAACGGAATTTGGCACCAAGCGCTTGAAAGATTTTTTCTCTGAATCGCTGCAAACAGCCGAAGGTGATGAAGTCTCAACCTTAGAAGTTAAAAAGATTTTGACCGATATCATTAAAGTTGAAAGCAATAGAAAGCCTTTTTCTGATGAAAAATTGAAATCAATGCTTCAAGACAAAGGCTATAATATCGCTCGTCGGACAGTTGCGAAATATCGGGAGCAGTTGAATATTCCTGTTGCACGTCTTCGAAAATCGCTTTAATATTCAAGTAATAAAAACTAGACTTTTTGATATTTTAAAACAATATTGTTATTGATTCAAAAAATTACGCCAACTTGGGGTGCTTGATTCATATTAAGCACCCCTCAGTATTTTAGGGCGTTAAGGATTCATTAAAAGAATTTGTGTTCTTAAGTTTATACACTACCACGTAGTTGTCCATCGTTAATGAATCATTATAAGCACGATACAGATTAAAATACAGGTCGGTGCAATATCAATCTTTATAAAATATTGATTATCATATTTTTATGAAACTTATTATTTGAAAACATCTTACCTTTACCCTTGATTTTTAATCTATTTTTTTAATTTTTAAAACGACAAATAAAATGAACAATTGGAGAAATAAGCTCTTCATCGCCGCTTTAGTTGGGCTTTCTTTTAGTTTTTTTGCCTGCAAAGTCGCCAATGGCATAACCAATGCCTTGATGCCCGATATTTCTGAAGATGTGAAAATGGGGCAGCAAACGACTGCCGAAATTAGCAGTAAACCTTCCGAATACCCGCTATTACCCGAACGTGGCAACGAAGAAGTGTATCGTTATATACGCGGTATCACCAGCAAAATTCTGAACAGTGGTAATGTTGAACATGCCAAAGACTTTCCATGGGAGGTAAAAATCATCAATAACCCTAAGACTTTGAACGCTTTTTGTACACCAGGTGGCTATATCTATGTCTATACGGGCTTGATAAAATACCTTGACACAGAAGACCAATTGGCAGGTGTCATGGGACATGAAATCGCTCATGCCGACAAGCGGCACTCGATGCGGCAGTTGTATCAATCGTATGGCGTTCAAATTTTGGCAGCAATTGGTGCAGGTGTTGCGACACAAGGGAAAAGTGAAAGTACCAAAAAAGCAGCCATGAATGCTGCTCAAGTGGCAAGTGCTGTTGTGGGTTTGAAGTTTAGTCGGGAGCATGAAACAGAGGCAGACAATATGAGTGTCAATTACTTATGTGGCACGGAGTACAATCCAGCAGGGGCAGCCGGTTTTTTCAAAAAAATTGGGAATGCGAATACACCGCCTGAATTTTTGAGTACACACCCAAACCCCTCTAATCGCGTCGAAAATATTGAAGCACAAGCAGCAGCCAAAACATGTCGTGGTAATGCGACAAATCAAGCACAATATCAACGAATTAAGGCTTTGTTGAAGTAAAAAGCCCCCAGTCATTCTTTTAGCTTGATGGAGCTTTAGCACCATATTTCAGCATTTTAAAAACAAAAACGGCTCTCTCGAATCCAATCGAGAAAGCCGTTTTTGTTTTTTTATAAAAACCATTACGGTTTGTTAGCCGCTACTGCTTTTTTTGTGCTGGCTTTTTCTGCTATAGCCGATTTAGCATCTTTTTCAGAGCATTTACCTTCCGACATCGCTTTAGCACATTCCGCTTTGCTCATGGTTGAACAGCTAGTTTTACCTGCCATTGATGCGCAGCAAGCCTTTTTTGCAGGAGCTGAAGCCGCATCAGTTGTCGAAGCCGTTGCTTGAGTTTGTGCATTAGCAGCGAATGAAAACGCAGCAAAAGCTGCCATTAAGAACACTTTTTTCATGTTAAATCTTAGTTTTAAAATTTGATAAATAGTTTTACTGATTCCCAAATCTAACGTAAAAAGTTAGGTTCGGGTATGATTTTTCGCCGAATGTGCGATTTTTAACACTTGTTTCTTGAAATATGCAAATTTAATGCCCTAATATTTAAGAACAGACTCCTTTTATCGAACCAACATCACAACACCACGTTCTGCAAAAATATGTCCATTCCCTTGTTCCGCTTTTATCAAAAAAGTATAAGCCCCCTGTGGCATCACTTGCGAGCCTTTTCGCCCATCCCAACCAACCAATGGGTCAGTTGTTTCAAAAAGTTTACTGCCCCAACGGTCAAAAATTTCCATTTTGTAGTTTTTTACCGATTCGATGTATGTAAAAACAGGGCGAAATTCGACGTTTTTCCCACTTGGTGCAAAGGCATTAGGCACATAAATCGTTGAGAATTGGTCAATACAAACCGTATTTGAAAAAGAAGTGCCTTCTTCCGTTGAGCCATCGGGCAGCGTATAACGGAAATTTGCACCCAATTTGTAGCACACCAAAGGCTCGTCTGTACCCACCACATCTGGAAAATCAAAAATAGATGTATCAACAGCCAAACCGACTGGCGTAGGCACACCTGAAACAATGCGATACACTTGATAGCCAATTGCCTCACCAATAGGCACTTGCAGGCGTGTCCAATTCAGCAAATTGCGCCGATTAGCCGCCCCTTTACCCGTCAAATGAGGAGTCATTGCAAAATTAGATAGGCGTTTAACACCACATTGGTCTTTGGTTTCAATTTTATAAAAATAAGAATGTAAACTCGGATTAGCTGATGTGTCCACAAAAAAGAATTCATCGTCGAGTAAAGTCGGTGCTTTAATTTTACTAATTTCAACATACCCCGAATCTTTATCCCCCCTCAGTATCCGCACAGAATCAATCTTTGCGTTTCGATTCCAAAGCCAAACGATTTCCACTTGATTTTTCCCTTTTATACTGGCATTTTTCAACAGCAGAGTCGTAACAGGCTTAATAATATCCGCTAAAATGGTTGTATCTGAAGAACGTGATGCAATATTTGAGACCGATTGAACGGCTTTAACAAAAATATTGTAGCGTATTTTATCGGTTACATTCCGCAACGTATAAGCCGTATCGGCTGCCCCAACAGAGGCTATGAGCGACGGATTGCGCCCATTCTCACCGACCCAAATTTCATGTTTTGACAAGGCGGTTGCCGCATTTTTGTAGATATTCCACTTCAAAGTGATGGTTTGGTCGCATTTACTTTGCGTGGCTTTTAACAAAACGGTATTATGGTTTTGGTCAAAAAGACTTGTATTATTACACGCATCAACGGCTAAAACTTGATACGTTTCAATTTTTACTGAGGGGGTCGCTGTGGCATCAACATAATGAATCGTATCTCTGTTCGGTACGTTTGCAATCGGCACAAGCCCTGAATTAGTCAATTTATAAACAATATAACCCACCACTTGCGGCGACGGGCTTCTTCG
>JAYTUR010000716.1:0-1244 GCA_043744475.1 Saprospiraceae bacterium
AAGCGTAAAATCACCTTTTATCAGCTCTTTTCGTCCATCAATATAGGTTACCTCTGCCCAAAAAACATAGACACCGTTTGCGGCTTCTTTTCCTTGAAAATAGCCGTCCCAACCTTCCGTTTCGGAACCAGGGAAGATATGGTCATTTTGAAATATCAAATGACCACCCCGTCCAAAAATCTTAAAATTATTGATACTGACGACTGTTTTTCCGCCATATAGTATGTAATAATCGTTAATCAAATCGCCATTTGGTGAAAAGGCTTGCGGTGCAAAAAAGAGGTTGTCTCGTCTGATTATCACTTGAGTAGCTGCCATTTTGATACAACCCAAGGAATCAATTGCCGTAATGCTGTACGTTTGAGAGTCAAAAGGCTTGACAAAAGTGTCGAGCGAACGGATTGAACGGTCGCTCCAATAAAAACTACTGAGGGGTCGGTTTGCTGTCGCAAACAGTCGAACAGAATCGCCAAATAGGATTTCCTTACTTTCGGGCAATTGCAAGACAAAGGGCGTTGGATTGGGAATATCTATCTTTTTATCAATTTTACATCCGTTTCTATCCACTAGTGATATAGTGTAGCTACCAGCTTTAAGGTTTTCAATAAAAATCCGTCTTGGAAAAGTGTCATGTCCATTGACTAAAAAATAGGGTGGCGAACCACCTCTGGCACTATCCAGAGCAATAATGGCATCATTGCCATCGTGGCAGCGCGGAGGTTTTACAGAATAGGCGGCAACGTCTGGCGATGGAATGATTTTCAATAGCACATCATCTTTTATCGTACAAGCCGTTGTCGCCGTCACTTTGACAAAAATCCTAACGGTCTGTTTCGGATTAACGGTGATGATTGAGGACGAATCGCCCGTGCTCCAATTGTAAAGGCAGTTTCGACAATTCGGAATCGTTGCATCGAGGGTTACTGGATTACTAACGCATACTTGCGTACTATCGCCTAAATTCAATTCAAAAATACATTGGATTTTAGCGACCCACATATCATTTGTATTGAGGATACCGCCATCTGGAAATGTGAGCCTGCCGCGTGCATCTTCTGTTTTGTTGCCACCTTTATCTGAATTTGACAAACCACATATCAAATATGCGCCGTCATCAAACTTGACCATTTCAAAAGCAGCATCGTTACCTGGTCCACCAAAATTTTGATCCCATATTACATCACCTTTTTCATCAATATAGACCAACCAAAAATCGTAATTGCCTTTGAGCGTGTCTTGTTTTG
>JAYTUR010000717.1:0-4804 GCA_043744475.1 Saprospiraceae bacterium
ACCAGGCGATTTGTACCATTCTTCACTGTAACAAAGAAAATACCAGCTACTGCCTTTTCTCCTAAGTCAATGTCAAACGGAAAATCTGTTCTTAAATAATCAGATATTTGAAAAACCTGTCTGCCATAAAGGTCATTGACCGTAATTTCTGTCAAAACATCTTCACTCATGCCCCCCCTCAGTATCAAACGACATTTACCGCCTTGCGATGGATTGGGAAAGACATCAGCTGCCAAACTTTTACCTGCTTTGTCAAATATAACGGAACGAGTCTCTGTAAAAGTTGAAGTACCGTCGAAGTCATTGATTTTCAAACGATAGTAAAAAATGTTCGATATACTGAGGGGTAGGTTTTTATCTAAAAAATCATATTTTAAAGGCTCGTGCGAGTGTCCTACAGCTTTTACTTCGCCTACTTTAGCGAATTTTTTACCATCAACACTGCGTTCAATATCGTAATGTGATGTATTACTTTCATTGGCAGTTGCCCATTCGACGTGTGCCGCATCGGTATTGGCTTTTTGAACTGTAAATTTTGTTAATTCGACAGGAACGACCGCACCACATCCCCCATTTATCGTACCCAAAGGCATCGCCGTATCTCCGAGAACGATTTCCGCATCGCCTTGTGGCACACAGAACCAATTTTGAAGAATTGACGCATATATTCTATGGAAATCAAATTGCATCGTCACTTGATCGCTTGTCGTGGCATTGGTCGGGATAACAGGGTTTGAGCCGATAACGCCCCAATTGACTTTACTGCCAAAAACAAACATCGGTGCTGCTGCGCCGTGGTCAGTACCCGTCGAACCATTCGATTTGATGCGACGACCAAATTCCGAGAAAGTGAAGCCCACAACGCGGTCTTCCAAAGACATTTGAAGCAAATCGGACTGAAATGCTGCAATAGCATCACTCAGACTGGCAAGCATGGTCGCATGTGTCCCTGTTGTTTTGTCTGATGCCACAACTTGATTGGCATGCGTATCAAAACTGCCCAAACTGACCCAATATATCTTAGTTTTCAAGCCGCCTTTGATGAGCCGCGCGACGATTTTAAGTTGCTGCGCTATGCTACTTGTTGAAGTTGTGGCATAACCCGCCAAGTTTGTTCCACCATTCCAAGCTGAAACGATGCGATTGGCGTATTGATTAGCAAAAGCCTGTTGGTTTCTCAAAAAAGCCAATTCTGTACCCACATTACCTGCGGGCGTGATAGAGTTGGTATAGCTCAAAAGAGACGTAATCGAACCATTAAAAGTCGTAGGAACGGTCTGTCCTGTACTGATTTCATAGCCTTGCAAAGCAGGAGAGAGGTTTGAGCCGATTTGAATCGCCAAAGGATCGGGCATAGCAACACTTGGATAAGCCTCTGGATAGCCCGAGAACGCATATTCGAGATAGCGTCCACCCCAACCATTGGTCAACACTTCGTTGCTACTCGCACCTGTCGTCCAAATATCTGTTGAACGAAAGTGTGAAAAATTCTGGCTTGTGTAGCCTACATTTTGCACAACCGCCAATTTGTGGTCATCGTAAAGTCTTTTCAAACCCACCATAGCAGGGTGAATACCCGTTTGCGTCGAACCCAATATCAACGGAGCCGTATCTGGCATAAGGATATTCGAGCGAGCTGTCATCAAATTAGAATATTGATCCATTGGAAAAACAGTATTCAAACCATCGTTTCCACCCGTTAATTGGACGATAACCAATACACGGTCGTTTTCAGGACCCAATGTCAGTAATGCTGCTTCGTTCAATACTGAGGGGGTATAGGCAGCAGCAAATATTTTATTAGAAAAAAACGGTACGACAGCAACGGGTGCGACCGTTTTTATAAAATCACGACGTTTCATTTTTACAAATTTTTAAATGATTAGCAAAGCTGATATTCTGCCATACTTGTTACTGCTTGATAAAAAGTGCGCAACCGTGTTTGTACCGTATTTTTATAAGTCGTATTTGTTGGTGTGTTAATGTAATTGTTCCACGCATCTGTCCAATAACTATCAGTGGTCTGATTTGATAGAAGGATACTTTTTAGTTGTGTTTTTATTGTGGTGTCCTCCGAAATGACGTGCATCAACTCTATGACCTCATCAATCAAAGCATTGGGGTCTCCTGGGTTTGACATGGATGCTGTAAACCCAAAAATATCGAAGCTCATACCATTATAGTTACTCGTGATGAGTTTATCGGAAAATTCCTTTTTACGACGCAAGGTCTCCGCATTTATCCACAATTCATGGTAACTCGGTGACTGATAATAAGCTGCCCAACCTGCAACATTCGGTGGGTTACCCACTTTCATTTGCTGATTTGTGCCTTGGTCAAGGAAATATCGCCAATTTTTATATTGATTAATAAAATCCGATGCCGTCGTATATGTTAAACCGAACTGACGTGCCAAACCAATGATATAATCCACTGGATTTTTAATCATACAACCTTGTGCCCTGGCTGCGTCAAAAAAGTGTTGGCTTGTCAATAATTCAAGCATAACGGGCGCAATTTCGTAACCTGAATTGCGAAAAGTTGCCGCCAAAGGCGTTATGACCTGCGCCTCAACGGTTGCGTCAATATTATAATACACAAAAAAACGATAGATTTTTCTGACGATATACTTCGCCACTTCGTCTTTTGCAAATATCATATTGAGCAAATCGGTCAGCTCTGTCATACCTGCATTGGCATCTGAACGTCCGGTTATGACTGTACCACCATAGAAAGGAGAAGAAAATGTTTTATTTGTTGTAACGTGCCGACTAAGCGTAAACTTAGAAGACAAGTTTGGCGTATCAATTTCCCAACCTGTCAAGACCTGTGCCGCAGCTTGGACATCCCCCTCAGTATAATAAGGTGTAGAATCCTTGCCAACCGTAAAAAGCTCTTGTAATTCACGCCCATAGTTCTCATTTGGAGCCGTTTTGGTGTTCAAACGTCCATCAAGATAGTACAGCATGGCAGGTTCGATACTCATTAATCGTATCAAAGTCTTGTAATTGCCCAAGGCATATTGCCGCAACAAGGCATTGTAGCGATAGCTATAAATCGCTTCGTTGAACGTCCCGCCAATATCCGTTGGAATGAGATTGTGCCAACACAGCACCATTTTTTCCAAAATATTGCGGTCTTGATTAACCATTAAGCCCATCCACCATCCGCGCAACGACTGTTGACGACCAAAATTGGCGTTAGAATCACTCGGTCCATTTACCCACGTTGAACCCGCGGGAATGTTGGGGTCTATGTAACTTGTTGAATTGTAATCGTTTACAGGAGGAGAAGGTGGTGAAGCAGGAACAGTCAGTATTTCAGTGACCACACTGTTCAAGGAACGACCGGCGAAATAAGCCAAGTCCGATTTTTTGACACCAAAAAGTGTTCGACGTAATAAATGCAGTAATTCCGGTTTTCCGAATGTACCACTATACGGTGTTAGAGGCATGGATTATAAGCGGTTATTATATTTTTAAATGATTTTTTGCAAATATAAAACAATCCAATATACAAAATCAGGAAAACAATGTTTTTCCGAAACGTATTTTTTTGATGAAACCCGCATAAGAATCCGTACCACGTATATCAATACGATTCAATTCATATAAATCATTGGTTTTCATACGATTGATGCGATTTCCTATACGAAATGCTGCTTTGATACCTCGATTCTGAAAATGCGTTTTCATACCCCTCAGTATGGCAGCATCTTTCGGACGTGCGCCATACGCATAAGCAAATACAGGGGCGAAAGGCAGTTTTTGGGTTGAAAAATACAACAGGCACGTATCTATATCTTTTTCTATATCAAAAAGACTAAGGGTCTTATAACTCTGATGTGTATGCGTATGCAAAGCAAGGCTAAATACTGCGGGATCTAAATTTTGTAATTGTTCAAGGGACATGATCCGTGCAGGATTTTCGTCCCAATTTGAACCTTGACCAATATAGGCAGTGGGCACAAAAATGGTCGCTTTTGCATCATATTTTTTTAAAATAGGATATGCTAATTCGAGTTGACTCACATAGGCATCGTCAAAAGTTAAAAGAATAGCTTTCTGTGGTAAAGATTTGTTTTTGGTATAAAAATCAAGTAATTCTAACGATGTAATAAATTGATAACCAGTAGTTTGCAAGTATTTTAATTGCTCCTCAAATTGTTGTGTCATAACAGTCAAAAAATCTGATTCCGTCGTCGAAAATTTATGATACATCAAAATCCTAACCCCTTTAATACGGTTGAGAAACTGTCCTATTTGCCACAAGGCTATGGACAAAATGAAAAGGAATGAAAGAATCGACATGTAAAACACTATGAGCCGTATTTTGAGCTTTAGGAATCTATTTTATCATACATCTTGAATTTCGCCAAGCCCATTCGTTGCAACCAATGCGACATCGAAACCCGCAAAACACCTAACCCATACTTTGAACTCCGAGCGAAATTGATAGACGATGCTTCTTCAAAATACTTTGTTGGGCAAGTCACTTCGGCGATATCGAAACCCGCAAAAACAATTTGAGACAACATTTCATTGTCAAAAACAAAATCGTCAGAGTTGCCATTGAAGTTGATACCCCTCAGTACATCACTCGAAAAAGCACGATAACCTGTGTGATATTCCGATAACTTATAATTTATAAGGATATTTTGCGTCAAGGTCAAAAAGCGATTAGCGATGTATTTGTACATCGGCATCCCCCCTTTCAATGCACCTTTCCCTAAAATGCGAGATCCCAAAACGACAGGATACAACTCATCACCAATGATGTTGACCATCGCAGGAATAAGTTTTGG
>JAYTUR010000718.1:0-4802 GCA_043744475.1 Saprospiraceae bacterium
ATACAATTTAGCATTATTAGCAACAACTTCTGTTGCTTGAATGTTATCAAATACGCGAATTTCCGTTTGGCGTTCTCTACCCTTTCCGTATTTTTTCAATAGCATGTCGTAGTACGCAATCGTGTATTCTGTCAAATGTTCAAGGTCATGTTTAACTTGCGCTAATTCATCAAGCACATTTTTGAGCATTTCATCGGCAGCAAAAGCATTGTATTTTGAAATACGTTTGATGCGAATCTCCGTCAAACGCGTTACGTCTTCTTCCGATAACCCCCTCAGTAAAACAAGGCGTTTGTCATTGGGTTGAGCCAAGACATTCGGTTCACGGACATATTTCCTCAATTCTTGAGGAATGATTTTCAAGACTTGCTCCCACGATTCTGCTTCTTCTATTTGATGATAAATGCGATTTTCGATAAAGATTTTTTCCAAGCTTGCAAAATGCCACTTCTCTTCTAACTCATCTTTTCTGATTTCTAACTCCTGCTTCAATAAATTTTTTGTCAACTCTGTATCCAATCGCAGCATTTCGTTGACATCCATGAACAAGGGTTTGTTGTCATAAATCACACAAGCATTGGGTGAAAGAGACACCTCGCAATCTGAAAAAGCATAAAGCGCGTCCATCGTCACATCGGGCGAAACACCCGCTTGTAATTCAATAACCACCTCTACATCTTTTGCCGTTTGGTCAACCACTTTTTTAATTTTGATTTTACCTTTTTCGGCAGCTTTCAAAATAGAGTCAACCAAATCCCCCGTCGTTGTGCCATAAGGAATTTCTTTAATCAGCAACGACTTTTTATCTTTTGAAATTTCGAGCCTTGCTCTCACGCGTACTTTACCACCGCGTTTTCCTGCGTTGTAATTGGTCACATCAACCATACCACCTGTCTGAAAATCGGGAAGAATATTAACAGAACGACCCCTCAGTACATCAATGCTGGCTTTGATGAGTTCGATAAAATTATGCGGCAAAATTTTTGTTGAAAGACCAACGGCAATACCGTCCACACCTTGCGCCAATAACAAAGGGAATTTAATGGGTAATGTAACAGGCTCGCGTTTACGACCATCGTAAGAAAGTTGCCATTCTGTTGTTTGATTATTAAAAACAACATCGCGGGCGAAAGGTGTCAAACGGGCTTCAATATAACGTGGCGCAGCAGCACCGTCGCCTGTCCGAATATCACCCCAATTGCCTTGACAATCAATGACCAAATCTTTTTGTCCTAAGTTCACAAGCGCATCACCAATAGACGCATCGCCGTGAGGGTGATACTGCATCGTCTGCCCTATGATGTTCGCGACCTTGTGATAACGCCCATCGTCCATTTCTTTCATCGCATGAAGAATGCGCCGTTGCACAGGTTTCAGACCATCGTGAATATGCGGGACTGCTCGTTCAAGGATAACATAACTTGCATAGTCGAGAAAATAATTTTGATACATATTGCCCAACGTGATGATATGGTCGCCGTTCTCATCTAAGCGGCTGCCATTGTTAGGCGTATCTGTATTTCTTTTTGCCATAAAAATATCTTTACAGAGTCAAAAATCAAGGGTTATACTGAGGGGGTCTATTTTCAACGAAAAATTGTGGACAATGTTGAAAACCTACAAAAGTAAGATAATTTTTATTTTTAAATAAACTTTTTGTTTAAAACAAATTATTTATATAAATTTCCTGCAAAATAAACGTAAAAATATGTGTTGGTGGAAAAAAATTTATTTTACCAAAAAAATAAAGTTGACAAAACCATTTTACCACCCCTCCGTATTTTTTATAAAAAAAGCCTCGCGCAAGGATACACGAGGCTTTTTTTATGATAACAAAAACATCTAATCTTTTTTCTTATCCGCACTACTATAAAGTTCTTTTTCACTAACCTTTTGTATTTTCATACCCGATTTCAGTTTTCGAGCAATCAAATTAAACGGTGCAGAAATAACCTCTTCGTCACCATTCAAGCCTGAGATGATTTGGATGTGTTGATTGTCTTGAATCGCTGTTTTGACATCCACCATTTTGACGGTATCGCCCATAACCACAAAAACAACTTCTCTGACAGCTTGAGCCACTAATTTTTTCTCTTTGGGCTGTGTGCCTTCCTTCTCTGCAACGGCTTTGGCTTTTTTAAGGTCTGCATCTTCGTCACGCGTTGTTACAGCTTGAATTGGCACACTGAGCGCATCTGCAACCGACTTGGTATGAATGTCAACAGAAGCCGACATACCGGGGCGGAACGGCGGGCGACCATTGCGCATCAAGTCCGCGTAACTTGCTGGGTCAATCCGAACTTTTACAACAAAGTTTGTTACTTGGTCTGTTGTGAGATTCACCGCACCTGCTGCCGTAAATGCGTTACTGGCGGTGTTCGCGACTTCTGAAACACGTCCTTTGAACTTGCGCCCTGAAAACGCATCCACTTCAATATCTACTTCATTGCCTACTGCCAAACGCAAAATGTCGTTTTCACTGACATCAATTTGCACTTCCATCGCAGAAAGATTGGCAATACGCATGATTTCAGTACCTGACATTTGAGCTGTACCAACAACACGTTCCCCCTTTTCAATCGTCAATTTTGAAACAACACCGTCAACAGGTGCATAAATCGAAGTACGGTTAAGATTCGTTTGCAATTCTTTGAGCGAAGCCTCTGAACTTTTCACATTGTACTGAGCAGCTTCTGCCGTCTTTTTCGAAGAATTAATATCATTCAGTGCCGCTTGTATTTGTGCATCTGTTGCTCTAAGCGTGGCTTCTTGCTGACGCAACTGAGATTGAGCCGTTTCAAAATCGGCATCAGAAATGACACCATCTTTGTGCAATTTTTCATTGCGGTCAAAGGACTGGTTCGTCTGCTTCAATTGTGCTTGTAACTGTTCTTTTTGAGCAATGATTTGCAACTGACGTGCGCGAACACTTTCGATATTTGACAAAGCGTTGGCATATTGCGCGCGTGACGCATTGACACTCGCTTCACCACGTGTCAATTGGTCGCGATAAATACGAGCATCAACACGACAAAGTAATTGACCTACCCGAACGGAATCACCTTCTTTGACCGATAACTCAACGATTTCACCAGATACGTCAGAGCTGACTTTGATTTCTTTTTCTGGAAAAATACGTCCACTTGCCGAAACAGTTTCTTGAATGGTGCGCTTGGCTACTTTCTCGGCATACACTTTTTCACCTACTTTTTTATTTTTGTTGACCACTACGGCAACAATCAATAGAACAGCAACTAAGCCGACTAAAATCCAAATGAGTTTGTTATTTTTCTTTTTATTCTGAACAGCCATCGTATTTGTTTTGCTTTTATAGTTTTTACAAAAAATTTAGACAAATTAGGAGAAATACTGAGGGGGGTGTTATTTCATATGACAACATTCCAAAAGTTTTAAACTTTTGGAATGTTATAACTATTTAAAAATCAATGATTTATTTTAACGTTAGTTTTTTACCCTCATAAAATTCAACGATTTTCAAACGGAAGAGATAATCGTATTTTGCAACCACCACATCACGCTCCGCAGTATTCAGTTGCAAAGTTGCTTGTGCAAACTCAAAACCATTTGCTGCGCCTATTTGAAAACGTTTGTCTGTCGCATCAAAAGCCGCTTTTTGAGCCGCTAAAGTTTTTTGAGCTGCTTCGTACTGCTTGCGCGCTGCCCTCGCAGAAGCAATGGCGTTTTGAACATCAGATTTGAGTTGTTGTTTTGCTCTATCCAACGTAATAGATTGATTATCAACGGATAACTGTTGTCTTTCTATAGTCGTCCGTCGTTGATAGCCGTCCCAAATGGGGAATTGCAAGTTGAAACCAATCGCTTGTCCGAAATTATCGCCAATTTGATTGAAATAAGGTTTTTTAGGTGCATCGGTTATAACTGTTTGATTGAAAGTGAATGATACTGGTGCTGTTTGTCCATTAATGGTCGCCGTACCTGTTTGCGTGAAAGGTACTGTTGTTGACGAGGCTTTTGTAAAATCCTTAATCGTACTTGAAAAGTTAGAATTCAGATTGGCACTCATTGACAAGCTGGGCAAAAGTGCCGCTTGAGCGATTTTAACCCCAATTTCTGCACTTTTGATGCGGACTTCACCTGCCCGAATCTGTGGTTGATTCCCTAAGGCTTGATTATACACCATTCTGAATGAATAGTTATCAGGATTCACATCTGTGGGTATGGTTACTGTGGGGGCTTGAATTTTCATATCCTTATCAAGCGGCAGTTCCAATAAATTTTTCAAATTCAAATAACTCAACTCCACATTGTTCGACGCTGTCACAACAGTCTGCTCATCCCGCGCCACTTGTGCAGCGAGATCATACCGCGCATTTTCTGCAGCAGCACCTGCTCTAATTTGCTTCTCGATGCGGTCTAATTGGCTCAAAGTGGTTTGCGACCGTTTTTTGGCATTTGTCACTTGCTCTTCGTTCAGTAAAATTTGAAGATAAGCCTGAGCCACTTGCAGGGAGATATTTTGAGTAACTTGCTCCAAATCTGCTTGTGCCGCTTGAATATCCATCGAACTTTGCTTGATTAGATTCTGAATGCGCCCACCATTGTACAGCATCACACCCGCAGACAAGTTGATACCATTGTAACGTGTGCTGATGTTTTCAAACTGATACGTCGCAGGATTGACACTCCGTCCGAAGTTAAAACCTAAATTAGACGACGCATTCACGGTTGGATAAACCGCATATCGGTCTTGCTTATTAACCAATTGAGCATTTTTGACAGAAATTTGGCTCCGCTTAATCGTCCGATTGTTTTCTTGTGCT
>JAYTUR010000719.1:0-1242 GCA_043744475.1 Saprospiraceae bacterium
GTGTATTGTAGCGAATAGCATTGTCAAAAAGGTTTTGCAAAACCCTGTCTATGAGTTTGATATCAGCAACAATCCACGGCAAATTTTCAGAAAAATCAGTGACAATTGTGATGTTTTTTTCAGCGCAAACGACTTCATATTTTGCAACAATATCATGAAGAAGTTCGGCAATCGGAAACGGTTCGATATTCAGTTGTGTATGGTTGGATTCTAATTTCGACAGTTCAAACAGGTCTTCAATCAACTTTGTCAAGCGTTGCGATTCTTTTTGAGCAATGGTCAAATAACGCTCACGTTCGGGCAACGTAATATCGTGTCGTCTAATAAACAGGGTTTCGATATAACCCGACAAATTGGTCAAAGGTGTGCGCAAATCATGCGAGATATTCGCAATCATTTCTTTACGCAGTTTATCAACTGATGATAATTTTTCATAACTGAATTCTAGTTCCTCACTTATTTTCAGATTGGCTTTATAGGCATATTCTAATTTTATTTTCATGCGTTCTTGATGGAACAACATACGCCGCAACCAATAAACGAGGACTAAAATAATAGGCAAAATGATGAAAATGGAAATCAACAGATTTTGAAGCGCGACCTGCTTTGCGCGCTTAATAAAGCTGTCAAATTGCTCATCAACCATAACTATGGCAACGGGTTTGCCCAATTTGTCGCGTATGGGTGCAAACGCTGATAACCACATGCCGAACTCGTCTTTATACATCGGAATAATGCCTCCATCAGTAAATTTTTCTGTTAAAATGGGTTGAAAAGTTCGGTATTCATGCCGAAAATAAGGCTTATCGGCTGAAGTCGCTAAAAATTCAAAATGTTTTTTTGCAGTGTCGTACACCATCGTATAAACAGGCGTTTTGAGCATATTTGCAACGGCATTACGCGCTAAAATGTAGTGAATTTTATCATAATCTGTATCCTGTGTATTGTATAACAAGGCATCTTTAGTCGGATAACGCTGTGCCACTTGTCGGTGTAAATTGGCATCTACTTGCAAAGCAATCGCGTTGGCAATCCCTTCAAGTCTTAAAAGGCTGCTTTGTTCAGCTTGCTCGCAGAACCGAAAATACGTCCAACTGACGAAGTAAGCCGTTACGAGCAAATAACCAGTGAGGACAAGCCAAAAAATGCGTTTTGTCATTTACTTTTATCATTTTACTAACATAACGTGAGTTCGAAGATATTACTGGCTCTTTTTCGCTGCGCTCAAAAATCGCCTTTTGA
>JAYTUR010000720.1:0-1239 GCA_043744475.1 Saprospiraceae bacterium
ACATTTTGCTTTCAGATGCGGCTAAAACGGTCAATACGGCGGACTTTTTAACAAAACTAAAAAACCGATGAATGTTGTTATCACTGAACGCTTTGACAAAGAAGAGGGAAAACTAAAAAACAAAGCGTTGACTCTACAAATTGTAGATTTAATCGAAAGCCTACCTAATATTGAGCAAATTCAGGACATTCCTTCCATAAAACGGCTTAAAGGCACGACTGCTTATCGTATCCGAATGGGCGATTACAGATTAGGCGTTACCATTGAAAATAACACTGTTACCTTTCATTCCATAGGACATCGAAAGAAATTTTATGATTCGTTTCCTTAAAATGTCATTGATACTAAGGGGGTCATGCCGCTCCAATTTTCTTATAATTTTTATATTCTCCTATCCGCCAGCCTGTTAGTTGTTCAATAAATCTTGAAAAACGTTCTTTAATACTTATTTGCTTTTGAGTTGGGTCAAACGCAAATTGCCAATTGAGGGCATCAATACGTCGTTGCATAACGGCAGGATGTGTGCCATCAAACCTTGCAAGGTCATCAATACCTGAATAATCAAACGCTTCAACATCAGGTACACGTTGTTTTACTTCTTCTTCTGTATGCCATAATTTGTTCATACTCAACTGCTTGCGCTGTTGCGCTTGTGGATGTCTGACCCAACCATAATGATGGATATAGGCTTCCATTTGTCGTACTTTTAGTTTTTCTCCGTTTTTTCTGAAACCCTGGGCATCGCGGTATGACCTTATTGTTTTATCATTTTTTATGATGCGTACTTCATTTCGATACCACAAACGGGACGTGCCAATGAAATCATAAGAGCCGTAAAAATGACGATACTTGAAAAGTAACCCCTCAGTATCTGCGTCATTTTGCCATTTTTCCATCGCTGTTTTGACCGTCGGCAAAAATTTTTCGTGCAAACATTCGTCACCTTGAATATAAATGCACCAATCAGCTTCGTCACCGACGGCATCAAAAGCCTTGTTTGTTTCAACGGCTAAGACCGCACCCCCTTCTTTTAAGGTGTCATCCCAAACCGTTTTGACGATTCTAATTTTATGATTATCAATACTTTGCACCAATTCTAATGTGTCATCATCTGACTGTCCGACGGCTACAACAATAAAATCGCACAAAGGTAAAATGGAACGAACAGCTTCGACAATCGGATAATCGAGCTTAATGGCATTTCGGATAAAGGTAAAACCTGCTACTTTCATTGCGTAT
>JAYTUR010000721.1:0-4783 GCA_043744475.1 Saprospiraceae bacterium
TCATACAAAAGTTGCTTTTCTTCGTCTTCTAATTGATTAAAAAGGTTGGGCAACGCATAAGGACTGATATCCGATGATTCCGAAAAATCTAAGGGTTTATCTGCACTTTCGACCCATTGATAATGTTGCAAAATAGGGTGAATTCGGTTATCTGCCAAAGACAATAATTTGTTTTGATATTCCATCTTTCTTTTGTTTTTATAAGTAAAAAAAGCCTTTAATTCTGCTTTTCACAAAGCATGATGCAAATACGTAAAACAAATTATGTCACTTAAAATAAATTTATGATTATTTAAAATAAAATGTTTTATTTATATTCATATAAATATTCAATTTTATGCCAGAAATGAAACTTTTTTTGTCCTAAATCTCATAATACCCCCTCAGTATTTCTTCAAGTTTTGCGTTTTTGAATTCAAAAGCAAGAGTCATTTTAGGTAAAAATGTTTTAAAATGAAGCTATTAAGTTTAATAAATGCCTTATCTTTACTTGAATTAAAACAAAAAATATCATTTTGATAGGAAAAATACAAACCCAATAGCTGTTTTTGAGCAAAAACAAATCCGCCGTGTGGAGCATGAAGGGGAATTGTGGTTTTCAATCGTTGATGTCATTGAGATTTTAACGGATAGCCCCAGCCCTAAAACATATTGAGCAAAACTGAAAAAAAAACTTTCCGTCGAGGGCGGTCAGGAGTTCCGAAATTGAGAGCAACTGAAAACACACGTTTAGCAAATTTTTAAAATTTCCTAAATGTTGACTATCAACTACTTAACCAATCCCAATCCCGCGCCCTTTCCCAATGACATCACTCCTTTTTCCAAAATAAAACCCGATTTTACCACATCTTCTGCGAGGTCTAAACTGCCGTCGAGGTCAATATATTTTGTATGAGTGCAAGAAAAAGCAACGTGCAAGGCAGCCGTAATACTTACAATAGATTCATCATTGCAACCCCAAAACAAATCTACTTTTGCGGCTTCGGCAATTGTCGCAATTTTTAGAGCTTCTCTGATGCCGCCGCATTTCATTAATTTGATATTGAAGATGCCCACGCGTTTTGTACCGGCTAAAAACAGGGCAGTTTCTAAATCTTTCAGGCTTTCATCGGCTGCAATGTTTTGGCGTATATGGTATGGTAGCGTCAGCAGCTTTTTTTCTTGTCCAACCGCAGTTGGTTGTTCCACCAATTCAATATTCAAATTTTCAATTTGAGTAAAAAAATCAACGACTTGATTGGTTTCATAGCCTTGATTGGCATCTACCCGTATGGCTATGGCTTGTCCGAATTGTTCGCGCAACTTTGACAAACGTTCGACATCTTCTACCATATTCAAACCTAATTTTACTTTCAAAACACGGAAACCTGCGTCCCAATATTCACGCGCCTCTGCCAATGTATCAGCGACGTTTTTGATACCGATGGTAATAGATGTCGGCATTTGTTTGATTTTTTGCCCATAAAACTGTGCTATTGGCACATTAAGATATTGACAAAAAGCATCGTGCAAGGCGATGTCCATGGCTGCCAATGTCCCAGGTGCGTATGGAAATGCCGCCGATACTGAGGGGATAATCGAAAAAATTTCTGTTATATCTCGACCTACAAAACGTTGAATATCATCGCTTTGTAGATTATTAAAGGACATCGTAGCATCTTCGCCCACGACTTCTTTGGCAGGATTGGCTGCGCCTAAGCCAATAATACCGTTTGAGAGTTCTATTTCCACAAAAACAGATTCGACATCTGAAATGGTTTTGGTCGCTATCGTGTAAGGACGGGTTAAGGCGAGGTTTTTTTTATAAACTTTTATGGATTTTATGGTCATTATGAATGAGTTGTTTTGTTTTAACACATAGACACATAGTTTACACAGTCTTTTTTCAACTCAAAAGACAAAAAAACTATGTAAACTATGTGTCTATGTGTTAAATATTTTATTTTTTATCGTTTCAATCACCTCGCCCACACCATCTTCCAACGGCAATACAACAGGTATTTTCAGTTGCACTCTTAATTTTTGTTGCATCGTTCTTGCTTTTTCAGGCGTAAGTCCATGCGTATTTAAAGTGACCGCAATAGTCGTTGCGCCGAACATCTTTATCAATTGGATTTCGCTTTTTACTGAGGGGATGATGGCTTTGATATTGTCTTCCGTGCCTTCATAATATTTGCGCCCGGGCATCGCTTGTAAAATGACCCATTTCGCACCGCCTGATAGTATAAATTCAGAACCCGTTGGTCCAATCGGATTCCGCAAAGCCGACTGTCCGTTCAGAAACATGACATCGGGGTGTTGTTCGACTTCACATTTCAAAATTTGCGCTTCCAACTCGCCCGTCAAAAAGTCATTTATCGTTGAGTCGAATATAAAAGCGTAGCGTCCATCTTGCATCCAGCCCGTTTGTCCTGTTGAAATGATTTCAGCTTTATAATCCTGTTGGCGCATGGCTTCTACTAAAAAACGGGCGGTGGTTCTTTTGCCGACGGCGCAATCCATTCCCAAAACGGCAATGCGAGGGGTCGTCACTTTCCTAATTTCGCCCGACCAATAGGACATTTCCGAAGGCGTTTTAGTGCGTCTCACATCGGTCAAAGTGACATTGTTTTCTTGTGCCAATGCAACAAAATCGGGTTTATCATTCAGTTTTTCATGTAAACCATTGATAATGTTCAATTTATGCGTGATCCCGTCTTTCAAAACAGCAATCATATCGGGCGGTATTTTACCACCCGCCAGAGCGACACCGATGATGAGATACTGAGGGGTATGCCCCAAACTTTTTAGTGCATTTTTAATGTCCGCAAATATCGGAATATTGCGGTGTCGTCCATCTAAAACTTCACCCGCATCTTTTCCTGCCGTTGCGTAGTCTATTACGCCAACAATGTGAAAACGCTCGCTGCTACGAATCAAGCCGTGCGCTGTTTTACCGTTTTCAGTATCAAGTAAGCCGTGTGTCAATATGAGGGCTGTTTCTTTCGTCATCTTCATTGTGTATTATATTACGTGCAAATAACCTATTTTGAAGGGTGAGAAACAAATAATAGGGTTTATTTTATGAATTTTAAAGCCAAAATAAAAAACGCTACCGAAATCAACTCGGTAGCGTTTGTAAGGATTGAAAGGACACAATTTTAATAACACGAACTATTACAATGAAAAAATGAATAATCAATTATAAAGGAAGAACGGCGGTTAAATTGATATTGGCAGTGACCGTTGCATTCGCAGCAACGCTAAGCGAACTAATATTCAAACCGGCTAAAAGACCCGCTTGAAACTCACCTTGAATATCCAATTTACCGTCTTTGTCAGTATCTTTGTACGATACACAATGCAATTCATAATCGCCTGCCTCTAAAAAATGTAACTCATAAGAACCACTTGAAGCAACAGCACTTGTTACAGCATTTTTGAATGTAACACCTGAAGTGCCTTGACCTTGCATTTCCGTTGCCTTGTTAAAAGTGCCTTTTTTGTAGGCATAAACAACGATTTTTTCGCTTGATGTCGCTGCTGCATCGGTCATTGTACCTTTAATAACGCCCGTTTCAGACTTTTGAACGATGCGGACACCATTCGTCATTTCGCTGTTGCTGACAAATTTGTAGCCGCTTGTACCGTTGTAAACAATCGTTTTACGCAAGTCGAAATCCATTACAGCCGTCGAACTTTGGTCTGCCATTGATTTAAACTGTCCATTCAAAACGATTTCTGACGTTGCAGAAGCTGCTGCAATGGTTTTTTTCTGACCCGATTTTGTCAAAACATAGCAACCTGGAGAGCCTCCGCTTTGGTCTGTATTATTGTCCAAAACGAGTGTTACGTTGCTGTAAGTGCCTGATTGCAAGTTGGTATTACCCAACGATTTTGTTTGTCCACGTTGGTACGAAGCAATGTCAAATGTCGCTTTACCGCTAAAATTATCAATCACTTTGCCATCAACCTTGATAGCTGTTACTGTTACGAATACAGCTTGAACTTCGGCATCATCGAACGGCGCATCAGTCACCTCAAAGTTAACTTGACCGGGTGAAGACGTGTTATCCTTACTGCAAGCAGCAAGAGATAAAGCAATGATAGAAAATGTGAACAGTCGGGTGATTTTTGATTTAAATGTCATTGGATTAAATTTTTAGTGTGAAAGGAAAATAATTTGCTAAAAAATGAAAATTAATGTGTTTATCTGTTTAGTGGTTTCGTGTGTTAATATTTGTTAGAAACTAAATAAGTTAATGTGTTTATCTGTTTGGTGGCTTCGTGTGATAATAATTTGAATTTGTGTTGTTTTTTGTTTTGATGACGAGCACAAATTCTTATATAAAAAAGAGTGTTTGTGCTGTCGTTATACTCCTAACTACAAAAAAAGCAGACCAGCCATTTCATTCAAAAAAACGGGGAGTCCATTCCCCAAAGTGTAGAGAAATGGATGATTTTTAGGACAAAATGATGTGTTATCAAGTCATTGGTTAATGGTTATTGGTGTATTAGTTATTGACTATTGGAATAAATACACCCGTAAGCAATCACTACTTAATAGGGAAAGTAAGAAGAAAACGCGTACCTTTATTCAACTCCGATGTAAACAACAACTGCCCACCGTGTGCTTGAACAATATTCATAGTCGTCGTCATACCTAAGCCGAGACCTTTGGATTTACCTGTAAAATAAGGCTCAAAGAGGCGATTTTGTTGTTCGGGAGTCATCCCGCAGCCATTATCTTCAATGATGATGTGGCAAGCATCGCTCAGTATTTCCGTTTTAAGGGTCAAAATGC
>JAYTUR010000722.1:0-4782 GCA_043744475.1 Saprospiraceae bacterium
CCACAACTGGATGGGCTTACAACGACCCAAAATGGGGTGGATTTGAAAAATTGCCTTACAAAGGTCAAGCGACTGGTCCAAATCTCGTATTGATTGAAGGGGGTACCTACACGATGGGTATGACTGAACAAGACGTGACTTTTGAATGGAACAATGTACCACGCCGCGTCACCGTTTCCTCATTTTACATGGACGAAACGGAAGTTGCAAATACGGACTACCGCGAGTACTTGTATTGGCTTGATCGGGTGTTCAGCGGCTCTTACCCTGAAATTTTCCAAAAGGCTTTGCCTGACACGCTTGTTTGGCGCGAGGAATTATCCTATAACGAGCCTTTTGTTGAATCGTATCTCCGTCACCCGGCTTACAACGACTACCCTGTAGTAGGTGTCAATTGGTTGCAAGCTAACGAGTATTGCAAATGGCGTACTGACCGTGTGAATGAGATGATTTTAATTGAAAAAGGTATCATCAAACCACAGTTGGAGCAAAAAGATGCCAATAACTTCAATACCGAAGCTTATTTAGCAGGTCAATACGAAGTCATTCCGCGCAATCAACTACGCGACTACAGCGCAGCTGGCAAAGGAAAAGGCAAACGTCAAGTCAAATTTGAGGACGGCATCCTTCTCCCTTCTTATCGTTTACCAACTGAGGCAGAGTGGGAATACGCCGCTTTGGGTTTGAAAGGTAATATGGCTTCGTCAAAAGATGAGCGTATCACTGACCGTAGGATTTATGGCTGGAATGGCAATACAGTCCGTTACCAACGCCACGACCGAAATCAAGGTGATATGTTAGCCAACTTCAAACGTAGTGGTGGTGACTATATGGGTATGGCTGGCAACTTGAATGACCATGCAGCTCGCCCTGGGCCTGTTCGTGCTTTCTGGCCTAACGATTATGGTCTCTACAATATGGCGGGCAATGTCAATGAGTGGACTATGGATGTCTATCGTCCAATGACAAGTTTGACGTTGCGCGATGCAGACAATCAAGACCTCGACCCTTTCCGTGGTAACTCATTCAAGCGCAAAGTGTTGAACGAAGAAGGTAAGCCTGTCAAAGACGATACAACTGGTCGCCTTAAATATCGTGATGAACAAGATGATGAAGTCGCTAACCGCGAAAACTACAAACGTTCAAAGCTATATGATTACATGGACGGTGACTCGACATCTAAATATTTCGAGAAAGAACCGATGTATGATTACGGTAACAAAACACTTATCAGTGACAAAGCCCGCGTTATCAAAGGTGGTTCTTGGGCTGACCGTGCCTTCTGGTTGTCGCCTGGTTCAAGACGTTTCAAGGACGAAGACAAGTCTGATAGTAAAATTGGCTTCCGTTGTGCTATGGTTCGGACAGGCTCTCCTGCTGGTAATAATGACAACGGTGGTAATATGTTTAAAGCCCGAAAGAAGAAAGAAAAACGAAAGTATTAGCATTCATTTTTCTTTCTTGAATAAAAAAAGCTGTTGCGAGCATTCGCAACAGCTTTTTTTATTCATACCCTTTTGTGCCCCCTCTCAGTATTTTGAGCATCTTTTATTGAGACGTAACATTCCAAAATCTTGTATTCCAATTTAGGAAACTTTAAAAATTTCCTAAACGCAGACGTAACTTATTGATTATCAACATTTATGAAATTTTAAAAATATTGCAAATAAGTGTCTTATCATAAAGTACATAATTCCGTTTCTAAATACGGGCTATTAAATGCGACTTAAAAAGGTAAGCCAATAGCAAAATTGGGATTGACATTGCGCTTCCAAGAATATTCATTGACGGGAATCCAGTTAGCCCCATTTGTTTTGTAAGGCTCTCTCAATTTAAAGCCAAAATCTAAGCGAATGGTGGCATAAGTCACATCAAGACGCAAACCAATCCCAGAACTGATGGCTATTTGGTCGAACCAAAACTTATCAATATTACCATTTGGCAATTTATCGTCTTTTTTAATATTCCAAATATTGCCCGCATCAAATAGAATGGCCGTATTGAAACGCCAAAATAAAGGGAATCGAAACTCTGAATTGAATTCTAATTTCAAATCAGCAGCTTGAAAAGGAAATGTTTTAGTCGAATCTGAATCCCTCGTGAAATCATGATAACCCCCTGGTCCAATATCCCGAATAACCCATCCACGAATACTATTTGGTCCACCTACGTAAAACTGACGCGAATAAGGCACAGGCTCATTATCCAAACTTTGGGCCAAACCCATTGAAAGCCTTGCTGCAAATAATTTTTTTGCAGCTACTTGCCGGTTATAACGCACTTCGATATCACCGCGTAAAAACTTAGAAAAGGGCAGTAAATCCGTCAATTTATAAGCATTCCCCTTATTAAACAGATTTTCCAACAGTAAAACCTCCGAACCAGACTGTTCAAAATTGCTAATAAACTGCCAACGTTCACCAAAAGAATTCACTTTTCCGTTTCGCTCATACGACAAGGAACGCGCCACAAATCCCGTCATCAACTGCGAGGTCAAACTGCGTTTAAGCCGTTCATCTGCTATTTTATTGAAGTTATCTGTCCGTCGCGTTAATTGCAATTCAACGCCTGTTGGGTTCATGACGTACTTTTCACTACTACTTTTACGCTTTAATACATAGCGTGTACCTAAATTGAACTGTTGTATCCGATACAAATCTAAGCTAATTCGGTCACTGAATATATAATTGAGCGTCAGGTCAGAGCTGGCATTCTCTTTTAAGTCCTTATAAAAAGAAGAGGTCACAAGACCGAGTTTATTAAAAAGAAACCATAATTTTGAAAAATTAATAAATTTTGGAAACGATAGTGTATTATCAAAACGAATATCAAACGATAGCCCATTCACCGCTTCTTTACTGAACGATAATGAACGGTCGAGACCCACAGAAAAACGAGAGCTAAATCGTTCTGCCCCCCCAAAAAGGTTGCGATGATTAAAGCCCAAATCCGTAGCCAAACCAATACGCCCCAATCGACTGCCTCCGTTAGACACATTAATATTAGAGTAATTGATTTCAACACCGCCATCAAAACTCATTTTATTGGAAGGAGTCAGATAAATTTTATAAGAAATAGCCGAAGAATCCGCTAAATCTATACCAGGTTTGATATTGACAAATTTATAGACACCCAGATTTGTTAACTGCCTTATCGTTTTATCATTTTTTTCTTTACTGTATAATTCTCCTTCACTCAAAGAGATAGCATTACTGAGGGGGGCTATTTTAAAATCTAAGACACCATCGTAAGTGCTAATTTTTTTCTTATCTGGAAGAATCGTATCAAAAGATGTCGTTTCACCTAATCGGGCATCAAAATTAGGATAAACTGTTATTTCGCCTATTTTGTACCTCTGATGATTGGGTCGGTCATTCGGTGTTTGAACCGTCAAAGTGAGGTTGACAAGCCGTTCATTCTTATTATTAAACCGCAAAAACGTTGTATCTGCTTCTAATTGTGTGATATAATTAGGCGTAAATCGGGCAAAACCAAAATTGTTAAGAACAGTCGTAATTCTTTGTTTCTCCTGCTCAAACAGCCTTAAATCTAGCGATTGCCCTTTGCCTAAAAACGTTTTATCGCGTGTATCATTCAATAAATATAAGATAGCCGTATCATTTGAAACAAATTTCAAAGAATCAATGACATATAAAGTGCCAGGGTCAATAGTGTAAGTAATGGTCGCTAAACCCTTCTCCTTTTCTTTAAAATCATGGTCGCCAACAACTGAGGGATAGTTATAACCAATATTTTTTAGATATTGCTCCATATTTTTGACCGTTGCATCGCGGAAAGACTGCTTATAAATGGTGGGTTCGCTAGCAAAACTTTCGTACCACCAACGCTTAAACTTTATAGAATTCGGGTCTTGCTGCTTTTTATACCAAAACCAAGCCCCTAATTTCGATTTACCAATCAACATATCAGGTAAATCTTTTTGTTTATATAAAGTCGCTAAATCGGTTTTCAGGCTGGTTTTTACACGCCGACTCGAAACATTTTTAAGTATTATTTTATTTGAACCAACGATATATTGGTCTTTCTGTAAAAATTTATCAACATTGCATGACGAAAGCACCAGTAAAATCAATCCTATACTGAGGGGTACAAAAAAACGCTTATTTCTATATGGTATCCACTGCTGACGCTTCATAAACGCTTCGTGTTTATTTTCGACTAATATATTATGTTTAAAAAAATTCAAATTCATGTGCTGTTTTTCAAAAAATGAAAAATTCGTAAGGCTAAACGGAGGAGTAAAATAATTAAAATCAAAAAATCAATCTCAACCAGTGATTTATGTTATCCAATGCAAAACTAAAATACATCACGTCGCTTAAAACAACTAAGATGCGACAAAAGTACGGTGTTTTCATCGTCGAAGGTGAGAAAATGGCACAAGAAGTTTTGACGCATAAAAGTATCGAAATCGAAATGATATGTGCCATAGAAACGTGGATTCAAAGTAATGAGTTTACTTTAAGGCTTTTTTTTAATAAAACAATAACGTTGTCAGAAACAGAATTAAAACAAATTTCTAACCTAACGACACCGAATAAAGTCCTTATCATCGCCAAAATACCGACCTCGCAGTATGATGATGATTTGATACAAAAATCCTTTTCAGTTTACCTGGATGGCATTCAAGACCCCGGCAATATGGGTACAATTATGCGCATAGCCGACTGGTTCTCAATGCCTTATATATTTTGTTCAAAAACGAGTGTAGATGTGTGGCAGCCCAAAGTCATTCAGTCAAGTATGGGTGCTTTTTTACGC
>JAYTUR010000723.1:0-1237 GCA_043744475.1 Saprospiraceae bacterium
CGCGTTCCCATAACGATGGGTTATGACCGTTTTCCCGAACAACTTATAGACGAAAAAATCGATTTGTATGGGGAAATGAAGCAGGAAGATTTTCTGTTCTTTACTCATGACGTGAATGTTGCGATGGCGCACGTCGTAGACGATAAGATGGCAAAAAAAACAGCTGAAGGAGAAGTTTTAGATAAAGATTGTATAAGGATAGAGCTTTAAATCATTGACAAATCGTTGACATAACTTTGACAAAACTGTGACAAACATCTTTCAAAATCTGCCGTAAGCTCTGGGTATATTGTGTGATAAGGAGTTTTATATGACACAGAATCAGATTATCTTTGCAGTCTCAATGTTTCTTTTGACTTACGTTGTTAACGTGATTTATATCACGGTGTTTTATCATCGAGGTTTGGCTCACAGTGCCGTCGGAATTCCGCGCTGGTTGCGGGCGGTGATTGTACACAGTGGGAATTGGGTGACGGGTTTAGACCCAAAAGGTTGGGCTTGTATGCACAGAATGCACCATTTGTATTCGGATACACCGCTGGATCCTCATAGCCCAGATCGGTTTGGAATTTGGGGTGTTTATTTCGCACAACTAACGTCGTATAAAAAATGTTTGGTGGGACTAGCGCGAAAAATGCCGGCTTATAGTCAAATTGTCAGCGATTTAGATTTTGAAGTTTACTGGTTAAATCGCAAAAAGCTGTGGATGATGCCGTATGTTGTGCATGCGATTATCGCTGTTGCATTATGCCTTATCGGTGGGCATTTTCTCATTGGTGTCGCCTATTTTGGCGGCTTGATGAGCCACCCTATACAAGGTTGGATGGTGAATGCTTTTGCTCATAGATTTGGCTATAGAAATTTTAAAACTTCTGATCACTCCACCAATAATACGCTAGTAGCCTGGCTTGTATTTGGCGAAGGCTTTCAAAATAACCACCACCGTTTTCCAAAATCCGCTAAATTCTCGGTGCGTTGGTTTGAAGTTGATATGGGTTACGGGTTGTGCCGGTTAATGCATGCTTTGAGGATTATTCGTATTAATGTGAACACCTTGGCGCGTTCGGATTCTATGCTTAAAAACTTACAGCCTGCGGTTTTACAAGAAAACTATTGAATTCAATTTTTTAACACATTAACCTTCTATTCTTGATAAAAGAGTAGAAGGTTTTTTTAATGCGTATGATTTTTTTTCTTGGATTATTTATAGTCGGATCGGCGAATGCTGCTGATATTA
>JAYTUR010000724.1:0-18697 GCA_043744475.1 Saprospiraceae bacterium
GCTTGGTTTGACTTGAATAATGATAAAAAACTGGAGTTAATTGTCGTTGGAGAGTTTATGCCCATTACGGTTTTGGGTTTTAATAATGGAAAATTTGAAGACGTAACAAGCACTTATTTTGACAAAAAATACAGCGGTTTGTGGAATAAACTCTTGATAGAAGACTTAAATGGCGATGGCAAACCCGACTTAGTCGTTGGTAATTTAGGCTTAAACTCACAGCTAAAAGCCTCTGAAAAAGAGCCTGTTGAGTTGTTTTACAAGGATTTTGACGATAATGGCTCGGTTGACCCGATACTCTGTCTTTACAATAAGCATAAAAGTTATCCCTATATCACCCGCGATGAATTGTTGGATCAATTGAGCATCATGCGTACCCGTTTTCCAGATTATAAAAGTTATGCGGAAGCGACGCTCAAAGATGTTTTTACAAGCGATGAACTGAAGGATGCTACGCGTTTAGAAGCCAATACACTTAAAACGATGCTATTTTTGAGCGATGCCAACAATAAATTCAAAGAAAAAGAGCTGCCGATTGAGGTTCAAGAATCGCCTATTTTCACCATTACGACGCTTGATTTTGATAAAAACGGCAAAAAAGACTTGCTTTTAGCGGGGAATATCAACCACGCCCGCTTGAAATTTGGAAAATACGATGCTAATTACGGTCTTTTACTGAGGGGGGATGGACAAGGTAATTTTACCACCATTCCACAACAAAAAGCAGGTTTACGGATTACGGGCGATGTGCGGAGTGTGTTACCCATCAACAATGTTATGATTTTTGGGGTGAACCAACAGGCTTTGAAGGCTTATAAATTGAAATAGCTGTTTATTATTATTGACGAAATTTCTTCGAAGTCTTTCTCTAACAACGTTAAATTTGTTCTAAAATATTGTAAATGAATATTTTACAAAAATAATATATTCAAGATGATAACGGAACACGGATTGGTGTTATCATCCCAATAATCGAATATCAAGCATTGATTGAAAGCATTGAAGAATTAGACGACATTTTAGCTTATGATAAAGCTATAGCAGAACCCAGAGACCCTATGCTGTTTGAAAAATTTTTAGCGGAATTGTAAAGTAAACTCAAATATGTCAAAACATAATCATGTTAAAAATGTCTTTTTTGCGCTATTTTTATTTCTTTTTTTAGCACAAGACTGCAAAAACAATACGCCTACACCCGTTTTGGCAAGTCGTGAAATCAACACTGTCATTGATCGCATGACAGATATTATGGTACATGACATTACCAATCCACCATTGGCAGCCCGTTTTTACGCTTATGCTTGTTTAGCAGGTTATGAAGTGGTGGCGCAAAATGATACCGCTTTTCATACCATGACAGGCATATTGAATAGCTATCCGACAATTGCCAAACCGACCATTTCGGGGGAGTATTCCTACCCTTTGGCTGCCGTGTTAGCCATGCTTGAAACGGCTAAAAAAATGCAACCTTCGGGCAAATTATTAGGTGATTATGAGACCAAATACTTGGATTCATGCCAAAATATCGGTTTTTCAAAGCAAATTATTGACAATTCGTTGGCGTATGCCGAAGCCATCAGCGCACAGATTTTAAAGTATGCCAAAGCCGATAATTACAATAAAATCAGCAATTACCCTCGCTACACACCTTCGAATACTGAGGGGTCTTGGTACCCAACACCGCCAGGCTATTTCGCACCTGTCGAGCCGTATTTCAATACCGTTCGTCCTTTTACTTTGGATTCGGCACAGCAGTTTAAACCAGAGCCGCCTGTTGCGTTTTCAAAAGACAAAAATTCCGCATTTTATCGCTTGACGAATGACGTTTATGCCCAAAAACTGACACAAGAACAGTTAGAAATCGCTGCTTTTTGGGATTGTAACCCATTTGCCTTGCAAGACAATGGACATTTGATGGTCGGTATGAAAAAAATATCACCGGACGCACATTGGATGGGCATCGCGGGCATTGCTTGTGAAAAAGAAAAAGCAAGTTTTCAAAAAACACTTTATGTGCATACCGTTTTAGCCATTGGTTTGATGGATGGATTTATTTGTTGTTGGGACGAAAAATACCGCAGCAACCGTATGCGTCCCGAAACAGCTATCAGAAAATTCATTGACCCAAAATGGAAACCTTTTTTGCAAACACCGCCTTTTCCAGAATATTTAAGCGGTCATTCGACCATTTCCACGACAGCCGCCGTCATTTTATCTCAATTGTTTGGTGAAAAATTCAGCTATGAAGACACCGTTGAAGAACGTTTTGGCTTAGAAGCACGTTCATTCACTTCTTTCAAACAGGCGGCTGATGAAGCCGCCATTTCAAGGCTTTATGGCGGCATTCACTTTATGGATGCTATTACAAATGGTCAAAAACAAGGTGTTTTAATAGGAAACAATGTGATTAAGCGGTGTTTCTCCTTACGCTCGAAAAGCGTAACGAGAAACAGTGAGTAATCGCTCTTGTTGAGAATTTATTATACATGCCTTTTAACATTTATTTCAACAGTCTCAATAGTTCGTTAAATTTTTATGCTTAAAACGGCGGCTTCGCCGCCGAAAAAGCGGGAATGGAAAAATGGGAGTATTGATGAAACAACCGAATATAGCATTTTGACCGCAGAAATCGCTAAAGCAACTTTTGGACTTACGCCCAGTGAACACAAGGACTTTAAAAGTCTAACAAAAAATACCAATCTACGGGATCACATGACCCGCATTGAACTCATTTTTACGGCATTAGGTGAAGAATCAACCCGTATCGTTGCCACTATTGACGATGCACTAGGTTTCGAGGAAAATAAAGAAGCCGCTTTGAAAGGCGGCACTATCATCGCAGGTAATGCCCGTCGAAACCTTGAGCGGGTTTCAAAAGAAAAAGTCGTTTCGGCGACCAGGTTGCTAAAATGTCGGAACACAATGCCAAACTCTACGATTTTGTCCTGATTGACGGTTCACCGCAATTGTCAAAAACGGCAACCAAAACATAATGTATTTCTGTGTTTTTGCCGTATTAGTACGCAATTTTGTGCATTAATACTGAAAAATGACAGAACATATATACAGTAGAGAACAGCTGTTTAAAATCATTTGAAACCCAACATAAAATCATAGCGCAAGAGATTTCTGAAAACAGAACTTTGTAGTTTACTTTTCGGGAGTGTGGCTATTATTTCGTTTAGTATGTTTCTAAGTTCATTCGCTTTATTAGGATATTGAGCGGCGTAGTACAAATCAATATTCCACTGTGTGCACATCTAAATCTGTCTATAATCTTATACTCAAAAAGTATTCATTACCAATCAAGAAAACAATCCATCATCTAAGCGATAACACTTCATTTTTTGTACCCTTCGGGACAAAACTATAGCCTTCCTATCGATAGTCGTGGATTTTGACACGGCTTCAAACTATAACCGACTTGCGAAAAATGCAAACTAAAATCAATGGTAATACTGGGTAATAAATAAAAAAAGATTAAATACTTTTATAAAAAAATAAAAAAGTATTTTACATTTGTTCGTTGTTGTTGTAAAGTTTAATTACTTTTTTGTTTAGGTTGAACATAAAGAATAAGAAAGGAAAAAAATCACCCCCCCTCAGTATATAAGCATTTATCCTGATAAAACCATAGAAAGGGCGCATTAGTCGTTGATCTCTGTTGGGTCTTGTTAATTCTGTGTTCAACTTATTTTTTAAATTATTTAATCTTTAAATATGGCAGATAAGAAAACTGTGTACAAACGAGGGATTTTGAAGCAATTCTATTTTGCACAATCATTATCTTGTGCAGATTTATGTGAAAAGATGGATAAAAGTCTGCCTTTGATTACGAAACTCATCGGTGAGTTGATGGATGAGGGAAAAGTCATAGAAACAGGTTTAGCTCCTTCCACAGGTGGTCGTCGCCCTTTGATGTATTCGTTAAGGCCTGATATTCAATATATTATCGCAGTGTCAATGGATCAGCTTATTACGCGCATTGCGGTTATGGACATGCAAAACAACTATGTGGGCAAGGTTGAAAAGATAGATTTGCCTTTGGCTAAAAATCCGCAATCACTTTATACACTTACTGAAGCCATAGCTGACTTTCTTAAAAATACGACGATTGATGCTCACAAAATTGCAGGTATTGGCATAGCGATGCCCGGTTTTGTAGATGTCAAAAAAGGGATTAATTATTCATTTTTAGAAAGTTCAGAGGATAGTATCACAAAATATATTTCAAAAGTGGTCGGTTTGCCTGTTTTTATTGACAACGATTCCAGTTTGATTGCCTTGGCTGAGTTGCGCTTTGGTGCGGCAGCCAATGAGAAAAATGTGATGGTTATCAATATGGGTTGGGGTGTCGGTTTGGGGCTTATTTTAGATGGCGAGCTGTACAGAGGAGACAATGGTTTTGCGGGAGAATTTAGCCATATACCTGTTTTTACCAATAATAAATTGTGTAGTTGTGGCAAAAAAGGGTGTTTAGAAACAGAAACTTCTTTATTGGTTTTGGTGGAACAAGCCTTAAAAGGTATAGAAGAAGGGCGCGTTTCTTCTTTAAAGGGTATTCCGAATGATAATCCAGAGGAGGCAAACAACTTGATTATTGCAACAGCTCTAGAAGGCGATCAATATGCTATCGAACTACTGTCAGAAATAGGTTATAAAATAGGTCGTGGGGTGGCAATTTTGATACACTTACTGAATCCAAAATTGATTGTACTGAGTGGACGAGGCTCTATGGCGGGCAAAATATGGCAAGCACCTATTCAACAAGCCTTGAATGAGTATTGTATTCCACGATTGGCGCATAATGCCAGCATTGAAGTTTCTGATTTAGGATTTAAAGCAGAACTGATAGGTGCAGCCACATTAGTGATGGAAAACTATGAAAACATAAAAGAACAAAAAATGGACTTAGTCGCTTTTTGAGGTAAGACTATTACATGGGTTTGAGTCTTGCAAAATATGTTTTAAGTGTTCAATAAGAACATAGTATATTATTGAAATTCAATTATTTATAAATAAATAAACACGCCCTGTTATAATAATACTGAGGGGTGCTGTTTTTTTACCGTGACTGAAATCACTGGCAATGTGTGCAATGTACCATCTGTTTGTGTTATGCCCAAACGAACCATTTTGGCAGCAACGGTCAATTTCAGTCCTAAATTTGATGGACAACCCGTCATATCATTAGACCTTATGAAGCGCAAAAAATGCGTATCCTAATTTCTATCAACAAGGACAAAATTCAAACATCAATTTAGTAGTTTCGCAAGGCAATGAAAACAGCAATATCCGTTTTTCACTGACGCGTCGAGACAATAAGATGATGAGTCTGGGTTCGACGAATACTAAAAATATTGCCAGAATAAATTCATCATTCAAGCTCGGCGAAAAAATAACAACTCGTTTGACCGCCAATTATACTAATCAACATACACACAATCGTCCGTTTCATCGAACCTGTCTAACGACCACGACGTAGTTTATTTAACTCACTGATTGTCATATGTATGACCCTGAAAAAAGGTTTAGTAGCAAAAGTACACAGATGGTAAACACAGATATTGCCTTAGAGTATGTTTTAAATAATAAATTATTTGAACTCTTATAATTCATTGATAAACAATTATTTACGGCAATGACCAAAGACAATTATTGACTACTTATTTTAAAAAAACACCATCAATCAACCGGCCAATACCCAAAGGATTAGCGTCTTTTAACGCATCCGGTAAAGCAGCATCTGGACAATCTTGAAAACAAATAGGACGTGTAAAACGATAAATAGCACCCGTGCCAACTGACGTACTTTGTGGCGCACTGGTCGCTGGATAGGGTCCGCCATGAACCATTGCTGAAGTCACTTCTACGCCCGTTGGATTGCCATTGAAGAGCAAACGACCTACTTTTGTCGTCAAAATGGGTATTAATTCAGCATATTCTGCCAAATCTTCGGCTGTTCCATATATCGTAGCGGTTAAATGTCCTTTTAATTTTTTTGCAAAAGCCATGATTTCTTCTTTGTCATTTGCAATAACGCCAACGGTTGAAGGACCAAAAACCTCTTCCAAAATATCAGGGTTTTTAAGCGCCGTTGCCACTGTTGTTTGCAATAAATGCGGTTGAGCCGCATCGCCCACAAAATCTGTCAAAGCCGTCGCTCCTTCCGTTTGTCGCTGATGTGCAACACCCGAAATATAAGCATTTTGAATGCCTTTCGTCAACATAGTCGCGTTAGGCAGTTTTCCCAACTGTTCTGCAATTGCTTGAAAGACCCCCTCAGTATTTTCTTGATTTTGAACGACAAAAACGCCAGGGTTGGTACAAAATTGACCACCTCCTAAAGTAACAGACTGCGCTAAACCTGCTGCCAACGCATCTTTTTTCTCTTTCAAAATACGCGGCAAAAAGAACACAGGATTGGTGCTGCCCATTTCAGCGTACACAGGAATCGGCTCTGGTCGTTTGGCAGCAATATCGAACAACGCCTTGCCACCACGAAACGAACCCGTAAAACCCACTGCTTTTAGGGATGGATGTTGAACCAACGCCTTCCCTACCCTATTCGACGCACCTTGCACCAATGAAAAAACGCCATTCGGCATCTTGCACTTTTTAGCTGCTTTCAAAATCGCTTGTCCTACCAATTCGCACGTGGCAGGATGTGCTGGATGCGCCTTAAAAACAACGGGACAACCTGCTGCCAAAGCCGAAACTGTATCGCCTCCTGCAGTCGAAAATGCTAATGGAAAATTGCTCGCACCAAACACCGCCACAACCCCTAACGGCATTTGCATCTGCCGAATATCCGCTTTGGGCAATGGTTTTCTATCAGGTTGTGCACGGTCAATACGGGCATTGACCCATTCGCCACCCCTCAGTAATTGGGCAAAAAGGCGCAACTGTCCCACTGTTCTGCCGCGCTCACCTTGCAAACGAGCTTCGGGCAATCCCGTTTCGGACATCGCTGTATGTATCAAATCATCGCCTAAATTGCCTATTTCGTCGGCTATTGTTTCTAAAAAAACAGCACGTTTTGTATCCGATTTTTGGCGATATGCATCAAAAGCCTGTTCTGACAATAACACCGCACGACCTATTTCTGCATTTGTGGCTTCATAAAAAACAGCATCCAATGGTTCATTAGTTTTTGGATTGAATGCAGAAAATTGTTCCTTACCCCTACCCGATTGGCTTTTGCCTATCAATTGTTTTCCTGAAATCATAATTATTTTATAATGGTGAATGATGAATTATAAATGATGAATCTTGTAAAACGTTGATTTTCAATTATTTAAATTAAAAATTAGATTATTTTAGTTTAATTATTTAAGTAAAAACTTAAACACGTAAATAAGTAAAAAAGTATTTACTTATTTAATTAAGTATTGGACTGAAACAAATAAGTAGCCAAGTGCCTACTTATCCACTTACAATATTTTTCAAAACGCCGATGTGGTCAATTTCAATCAAAATTTCATCTCCCGCTTGCAGCGTAAACGGATAATCAGGCACAATACACGTCCCTGTCATCAAGTAAACGCCTTGCGGAAATGAACATTCGCGGGTCAGATATTCGACCAATTCCGTATGACTGCGCTTCATTTGCGAAATTAAAGTCTCGCCTTCAAAGACCAACTCACCTTCACGAAGTATTTCAAGCCGTATTTTAGCATCAGCATCAATCGGCTTTTTAGGCACATACAAACAAGGTCCTAAACCTGCACACTTGTCGTACACCTTAGCTTGTGGCAAATAAAGTGGATTTTCGCCTTCAATACTCCTTGAACTCATATCATTCCCGACTGTATAGCCAACAATTTTGTTGTTAGAAGTAATAAATAAGGTCAATTCTGGCTCTGGCACATCCCAAGTCGAGTCTTTGCGAATATTGACAAAACCATTTGTTCCAACAGCACGATTAGCTGTGCCTTTAAAGAAAATTTCGGGGCGTTCCGCATCATATACTTTATCATAAAACGTATCGCCACCCGACTCTTTCGATTCCTCCATTCGCGCCACTTTACTGCGTAAATAAGTGACACCTGCCGCCCAAATCTCTTGACTTTGAATGGGCGCAAGTACTTTTTGCTCTGAAAACCAGGTTGTATCCAATGGCTGCTGCAACTTAATTTGTTCGACCAGCCAATAGTATAAATCATCCCGATTCACAAAATCATCCCAATTGGATTGATAAAAAAAGTAGAATAAACCGTCATTATCCGATTCTACAACAACACCATCTTCTAATTTATAAACTTTCATCAGTCTTATATTTTTGTTTATTTTAATCATTAAAAACGTAAAGGAATAAAAAAGCTGTTGGAAAGCCCACCATAGTACCAAAAAACTTTGTTAAAAATGCCCCCCTCAGTATATTACCCCCTCTAAAAGCTAATTAAACGTAAATTGAATCAAAATGAAACCAAAATCTGTCTGAAATGAATATAAATCAAGAGCTTGAAAATATTTTACCGACCAACCGCATCAAGTCACGACTCCTTGATCGCTATGCCTTTGCGAGCGATGCCAGCCATTTTTACCTTGTGCCAAAAGTCGTCGTACAACCTGTTGATCTTGCTGAAATTCAGCAACTTTTCCGATTTTCGCAACAGAATCGGCTGCCTTTGACCTTTCGTGCAGGCGGTACAAGCCTTTCAGGGCAAAGCGTGACGGACGGTATTTTGGTGGATTTGAGTCGGCACTGGCGCAATATCAAAGCAGAAAAAGAGGGTGCATATATACGTATCGAACCCGCTGTCATTGGTGCGCATGTGAACGTCGCACTCAAAAAATTTGGGCGAAAAATGGGCCCTGACCCTGCTTCCATAGGTGCCGCGATGATGGGCGGTATTTTGTCCAATAATGCGAGTGGTATGTGCTGCGGCGTTCATCACAATAGTTACCATACTTTGAAATCAATAACTTTTGTTTTACCTAATGGTTTGATTTTCAATACTGAAGACCCAAATGACTACTTCCGATTTGAAAAAGAAGCCGCTGATATTGCAAAAGGCATCAATATACTGAGAGGTCAAATATTGGAGAACCCGACGCTTATTAAGCGCATTAAAAGTAAATATCGCCAAAAAAACACGACGGGCTACAGCTTAAATGCCTTTTTGGACTATGAAAAATCACTTGATATTTTAGCGCATTTGCTAATCGGTGCAGAAGGTACTTTGGGCTTTATTGCCGAAGCCGTGCTTGAAACGATAGAAGATTTGCCCTTCAAAATGACGGGTATGCTCTATTTTGAATCGCCCGAAGCCGCTTGTGATGCAATTCCAGACTTGATAAAAACGGGTGCAGAGGCTTTGGAATTCATGGATCGTGCCTCGTTGCGTTCCGTTGAAAATAAGGACGGCATTCCTAATTTTGTTAAAACCCTACCCTATCGTGCCGCTGCCATTTTATGTGAATTTCAGTCAAATACTGAGGGGTCACTTTTAGAGAAATGGGCAAAAGGGCAATCTATCATTAACAAACTACCGCTTTTGTCTTCGCCCAATTTCACACAAAACGCTGACGAGCAAGCACTTATGTGGAAAATACGCAAAGGCTTGTACCCTTCCGTCGCAAGTGTTCGCGCAAGTGGCACGGCAACCATGTTGGAGGATTTGACTTTTCCAGTCGAAAAATTAGGCGCAGCGATTCTCGACGTTCAAGCGCTTTTTACAAAATATGGTTATGATAATGGTATTATTTTCGGTCATGCCAAAGACGGAAATTTGCATTTTTGCATCTCTCAAAGTTTTGCAAGTGAGACTGAAATTGCCCGTTTCAAGGCTTTTTCTCATGAGCTTTTCAATTTGGTTTTACAAAAATACGAAGGTGCTTTGAAAGCGGAACATGGCACAGGTCGCGCTGTCGCGCCTTATGTCGAAGCAGAATGGGGTACTGAGGGGTATCAAATTATGAAAAAACTCAAGCAATTGGTTGACCCACACGGCTTATTGAACCCCGATGTCATTATTTCGGAAGATAAAAATATTGATTTACAAAACCTCAAAATCATGCCTGTCGTTGAGTTGGAGGTGGACAAATGTATTGAGTGTGGTTTTTGCGAATCTCGTTGCCCAAGCCGTGATTTTACGATGACACCACGGCAACGCATCGGCATCAGGCGAGCTTTGCAACGCTTGAAAATGGACGGAAAAACAGCTGTTGTTGATGAAATTGCTCAAAATTATGCGTTTGACGGCATGGATACCTGCGCTGTGGACGGAATGTGCGCCACCGATTGCCCCGTTGACATCAATACAGGAGAGTTGATTAAGCGGCTTCGGCGTGAAAATCACGCACCTTTTGCCAATAAAATGGCATTACGAGTTGCCAAAAATTTCAAGGTTTTAGAAAATTCAGCTCGTTTTGCGATTCGGACAGGTTGGGTAATGAATCATGTTTTTGGTCAAAATTTTATGATTAATCTGACTAAAACAGTTCGGAGGGTTGCGCCTGCGTTTCCATTATGGTCAAATCAAATAGCTAAGCCGCCTATTTTGATGAAAAACAAAGCAAAAACGACTAAAAACATTGAAAACCCAACGTTTTTATATTTTCCAAGTTGTATCAACCGCATGATGGGCGGCGATATTTTGGACACATTCCATAATATTTGTGATAAAGCCAACATCAACCTCATTGTGTCAAACGATATAAAAGGTACGTGTTGCGGTCAAATTTTTTCATCAAAAGGCTTTTCTGATGCCTATCGTTTTACGGTCAATGAAACCATAACAAAATTGTGGCAAGATACTGAGGGGGGTAAAATCTGCATTGTTCAAGACGTAACAAGTTGCACCCAATCCATTTTAGGCTGTCGCCCTTATTTAACACCTGAAAATCAAAGCCGTTTTGACCAATTAAAAATCTATGATTCCATCAATTTTGCGTCTGATGTCCTCCTCCCCCGCTTGACAATTGACAAACGGAAAGGTAAAATTGTCTTTCATCCTGTTTGTTCTGTCCATAAAATGGCGGGATTTATGGACAAATTGCAAGCAATTGGCTTGTATTGTGCGCATGAAGCCGTCATCCCTACTTTTTCAAATTGCTGCGGTATGGCAGGCGATAGAGGTTTTTATTTCCCTGAATTAACGGCAGCAGCAACGGCGAAAGAAGCCGACGAAGTCAAGCGACAAAATTTTAATGGTTATTATTCATCGGGAAAGACTTGCGAAATGGCGTTGTCGGAAGCAGTTGGGCAATCCTATCAATCTATTTTGGTGTTATTGGACGAAGTATCTACGTGAACAAGTAAATACTTACATACTCATACAATGTTTTAATTATTTACTTAGATACTATTTCTCATAACTCATTGATAGTAAGTACACTTTGGATTAGGGAAATTTTTAAAATTTCCCTAATCTAGTGTTTATGAAAATTTAAGATTTAGAAAATCTAAGTAAATCTTACAATTTCCACCCTTCCCGATATTCGCGTTTGACAAACTGATTCGCGTCTTCGAAGTTGGTAATCTTCATATTTGTACCGTCCCAAAGCAGTTTTTTACGCCCAGGATAATCAAAAGCTGTTGTACTTCCGCTTCTCAATATCCGCAAACCATAACTCCGAATCGCCAAATTACCCATCAAAACGGTCTCTGTCAAAGGCCCTGCATAGTCAAATGACGACGTTAAAGCCAGATGTTTATCGCTACCAAAACCCGCTTTACACGCTTCCGTCCAAGATATTTGATGCCCCTGTTCTGGCAAGATTTTTACTGAGGGGTCGGGTTTAGGCATTTCCAATTTTTCGCCATTTTTCTTGAACACTTTTGGATATTGCCCATAAGTACCGCAAGCCATAACGCCTTTTGAGCCTATCAACAAAGCCCCATTTGACCCATCGGGATCGCCCATAATCTCATCGGCAGGTATCCATTCGGGGTGGAAAGGGCGCAAACCGCCATCGTGCCACGTCACTGTGACCTCCGATTTATTCTTATTCGTTTTTGGAAACTTCAATTGCACGCGTGAAGACGGCGGACATCCATCAGGAATGTATTCAGGCGTCCAATCCTTCAAAAACACTGAACCTACGCTACATTCTACCTCTGTTGGATAGCCTAGACCCAATACACGGAACGGCGGGTCAATCAAGTGACAACCCATATCGCCGAGCGCACCTGTGCCAAAATTCCACCAACCACGCCATTTGAAAGGGTGAAAAGCAGGATTATAGTCCACCCACGAAGCGGCCCCAACCCAAGTATCCCAGTCCAAATCGGCGGGTTTCTCCATTTTTCCCGTCGGAAAAGGAATACCTTGAGGCCAAACAGGACGATTTGTCCAAATATGAACTGTATGCACCTTGCCAATCAGCCCTTTATCGAACCATTCAACCATCTGTTTTACACCTGCGCCAGAAGCCCCTTGATTACCCATTTGCGACACCACTTTGTAGCGACGGGCCGCTTCTGTGAGCGTCCGCGCCTCATATATATTGTGTGTCAACGGTTTCTGAACATAGACGTGTTTACCCAACTGCATGGCGGTCATGGCAATCGTCGCATGATTATGGTCAGGCGTTGAGATGGTCACGGCATCAATATCTTTATGCATTTTGTCGAACATCGTGCGAAAATCGCGGAACTTTTGGGCATCGGGGAACTTGGAAATTGCATTCGCAGCTCTTGTCCAATCTATATCACACAAAGCCGTAACCTTGTTTTTGCCATCATAAGAGGCATTAATAATGTCAGAATTACCTTTACCGCCTGCGCCAATAGCTGCGATATTGAGCATATCGCTCGGAGCAGTAAAGCCACGCCCCAATACATGTCGCGGCACAATGAAGAATCCACCCGCCGCTAAAGCGGTGTTTTTGATAAAGTCACGTCTTTTTATGGCCATTTTTTAAGTCTAAGTTGGTGAAAAATTGATTTAATGCTCCGATAGGCTTAAATAAGTATAAACTTATTTAAGCACTTACTTATCTACTGCTTTAATTAAAGCATTGATTTCAGCGACACATTTTCGATAATCTTCCTCTAAAAAAGCAAATTTTTCGACGTGTTGCCGCTTTATTGTCTGAATCACCATACCCCTCAGTATCGGATCGCGCCGATAATCTTCAACGGTCAGTTTGGTAGGAATAACGCCTTTTAGTCCAAAATAGCTTTTATTTTCTTCGTTCACTATTTCAATCGCCGCAGTGGTAGTATCTGGATTTTCAACTGTGATTTCCCTAATAATCTCATTGACACGGGCACTATAATCGGCTGAAAGTTCTTCTAATTGCTTTTTAAGTTCCAATTTTTTGCGGTCTAACTCCTTGCGTTCACGTTGCCGTCTTTCAACCTCAAAAGCTTTGCTCGAATAGCGATTTTTGACCGCATTGATAAAAAAACCTGCCGCATTTTCCTTGATTTTTCCGCCTTTTTCTTCCCAAAGCGTATAACCTAAACCATTTCGAACCGCATCTTCAGGCTGCGTTTCGATGAGCAATTGCAGCACCTCGCGGCTTATCCCCCACCCTTGCACCATCGGAAAAATCTCTTCAAAAAGCGCAGGATTCGCACGAACTTCTTCAAATTCAGCGGTTTCTGCGGTTCTACTTCTCTCTGATGCCGCATTATTCACCGCAGGCGCGTCAAAGTTAATTTCCGTCTGCATTTTAGGCTTTTTAGCCTTAATTAACTTCGCAGGCGCATTCGATTCGATGTGAAAAATGAGGGTAACAACCGCTTTTCCATCCTTAACTTCTTCATAAACAAAGCGAATATCTGTAAATTCTTCCAAATCTCTTTGCGCTTTGTCCACCACCCTTTGCTTGAAATTGGCGTAAAGTTTATATTCTTTATTAATGCCTAAAATTTCCTTCAATTCGCTCACATCAAACGTTCGTGTCCGCAATTTTTCATATTGTTTCAACAACTCATAAATGCGAATTGAATATGTGCTGGGCAATTTTAGAATATTTCGAACATCATAGACCAAAAAACGCTCTTTCAATTCCAATAAATAAGGTTTCATTTCGGGGTGAAATGAAACCTGAATGAACTTGCCATCGTCGTCATACAGCGATGTTCGTAAACCCGCAACAACGGGCGTTTGGAATTTCTGAGCCGATTTGACTTCTGTTTTATTGATAATCGTCACAATCTTGCGCAAGAGCTTTTCTGCTCCTTCGCGCAGAAAACGGTAAGAATTTTTATCATTTTCAAGCGAATAATCCTTGATAAACTCTTTCAAATAGATTTTGTAATCTTTAAAATCACCGTCATCTATCTCTATCATCGTTATCATTTTACTAAAAACACGCATCTCCCAAATATCAAATTTGTAGCGCGCTTCCACCAAATCGTTGGACTTTTTGATTAGTTTTACGCGGTCATTCCGCTTTCTTTTTCTTATAACGACTTTTGTCATGCCCCTAAATTTGTTATAGTTCTTATTTTAAACCCTAAATATGTTATGGTTAAAAAACCCTAAATTCGGTATAGTTGCGAATGTAGTGTTTATTGCAAAAATAACATAATTAGGGGTACTAAATATGTTATACTTGATCCCTAAATATGTTATACCTCACCCCTAAATATGTTATAGATAAACCCTAAATATGTTATACTTGACCCCTAAATATGTTATAATTAGCCCTTAATAACATTGATTATCAATTATTTACGTAAATATTATATTCTCTGAAACAGTAAAGAAAAAAAGTATTAAAAATAATTACAAACAAAAGAGTATCTGTTGTTGTCATTTTTAATAAAAAAGTATTTACTTTGTATGGTTTTTTTGCGCGATGCTTTTAATTGAACAGGACGCAAAGATTTATTTATTTACGGGTAATGCGGTAGAAAGTTCAACAAAAGGGCTGAAAATCAAGGAATTGCACGAATTAACCGTCTTGTAAGTCCTTGTCTATCAGGGCAACGACGTATTGCATGATGGTTTGCTCGGTATCCACGATTTTCTTTTTGAGTTTTCGGTGCATATCCTTTGGAATATCAATGGACATCCGAGTCTTAGGTTCTTCGATGGTTTTTTCAGCAACAACGAGTGGCTCATGTATGGAGGGGATTGCTTTGCTGTTGGTCAATTGTTGAAAGGCGTGTTCAACTTGTTCTGGAGACAATTCAGTGGCTGCTTTCGCTTTTTCACTTTGCAACTTGCCAGATAATAAGCTTTTTTTTGCCATAATTTTACTTTTTTGAGAAATTATTTAAATAAGTGTTTACGTTTTTACTTACGTACTTACAAAAGTAAATACGTTTTTACTTTCTGCTTCCAAAAATTACATTTTTTTGATAATATTTTCAATTTCATCTGCTACATCAGCCATTTCGTCTTTTGCTTTTTTGTCACGGTACTCAATCACACCTCGACCCTGCGGCATGACCTCACGATAGGCAATTCTGGTGGCTAAATTTGCCGTCAAAACAGGAATGTCGAACCCCCTCAGTACCTCAACCGCTTCTTTGTCCAAGTTTAAATTGTCGTTGAATTTATTGAGCAATATGTAAGCGGATACCGTTGCACCCATGCTTTCTTTGGCAGAACGGGCTTCCTCATAGCCAGACATGAATTTTTCAAGCGTCCAAATGTCGGCTATACTAGGTAAAATGGGGAGAATCACAATGTCACTCAAGATGATGGCGCGGGTGGACAATTCAAAAAGCGCGGGCGTTCCATCAATGATTACGATGTCAAAATCCTTTTTGAGCCCAACAACCGTTTTTGATAATTCGTCATTTCTGACGGCATAAGTCGGTACTTCTGGTAAATCATCGGGACGTTCAGCTGCCCATTTTGTTGACGTTTGAAGTTCATAGTCAGTGTCAACGATACAGGTTTTGTAACCTTTGTGCGCGAAACACACGGCAAGGTTTTGGGTCACTGTGCTCTTCCCTACTCCACCTTTCATGTTTGTAATAGAAATAACCATAGTGTAATTAATTGATTATCAAGTGAATAAATAAAAAATAAGTATTTACTTATTTGAGTAAGCAATGCAATACTTATTTAATCGGTTTTCTTAGCCGCTAAATTGAGAAAAGTATTTGAGGTTTTACGTATCTGCATAAATCATTTTTTCATACTCTAAGTTTTTACTTAAATACTTATGTGCGTATTTAAGGATTATTTTTTTTACTTTTTCATATATTCAACCAAACAAAAACGCTAACTTTCCCATTCCATATAAATTCAGAAAAAACTTCAAGAATGATCAATACAGAAAATTCTTTAGCGCAATTGTACGACGATGTTATTTTGCAACACAACCGAGAGCCATGCTTTTTTGAAAAGAGCGTATCAGCACAACATATTTTAGATGCCTATAATCCTTTATGTGGCGATAAATTCAAGTTGTTTTTAGATATTGAAGATGGGACAGTTCAAAAAGCGACTTTTCACGGCTATGGTTGTGCGATTTCAAAAGCGGCGACATCTGTTTTAGTTCTAAAAATTCAAAATATGCCTGTGAAAACTGTTTTAGAACTTATAAAAACGTATTTAGATGATTTAAACGGCGCAAATACTGAGGGGAGAGGGGGAGAAAACATGAAAGCTTTTTCAGCCGTCCGTCAATTTCCTGAACGACTGACTTGCGCTACTTTGAGTTGGGAAGCCGCACAAACGTTTTTTCAAACACACGCAGAATATGGCAAAAGTTAATTTCACATCGGCATTAAAACGATTTTATCCAAAGCTGGAACCTGTTGAGTTGGAAGGCCGTTCCGTTTCTGAAATATTGGTTTTGCTTGAACAAGAACATGCGGGTTTAACCGATTTTCTCATGGATGAACATGGGACACTCAGAGAACACATCAATATTTTCATCGGTGACAAAATGCTCGTTGACCGCGAAACATTAACGGATAGGATCGTAGCGGGTGACGAAATTTTGATTTTTCAAGCCTTGTCAGGCGGATAAATTATTGATTTTCAAGTATTTAACTTTTACTTAAAGTAGTATTTACTTTTTTAAGTTTTTAATTATAATATTAAATACGTAGTTGCGTAAATAAGTATTTAATTATTTTTTTAGTTTGACACAATCATCACTTTAAATTTGAAATTATTACTCGGAACAGCAAAAGGTTTAGTTGTTTATACAAAAAAAAACAACGACTGGCAGATAGCAGCCGTACATTTCACAGGGTTTCCAGTTTCCATGGTCTATGATGATGCGCGTACTCAAACATGGTGGGTGGGCATTGCGCATCGGCATTGGGGACAAAAACTACATCGCTCAACCGATGAAGGTAAGACTTGGCAAATGGTGGCTACGCCGAAATACCCCTCAGTAGCATTGCTCAAAAATGGTAAACAAGCGGCGTTAAAAGGGATTTGGTGCATGGCACATGCAGGGATTAATAGACCTTATGAATTGTGGTTAGGTACTGAACCGGGCGGTCTATTTCATTCAAAAGACAATGGCGATACTTGGCATTTGGTTGAAAGTTTGTGGTTTCATCCTTCTCGAAGTGAACTTTGGTTCGGTGCGGGGAAAGATGAGCCTTTTATTCATTCCATCGTTGTTGACCCAAATGATAGTGACCATGTTTACATTGCCGTCAGTTGTGCGGGTATTTTTGAAACTAAAGACGCTGGAAAAACGTGGTTTCCGCGCAATACGGGTCTAAAAGCCACTTATTTGCCAAATCCCGATGTTGCAGTCGGGCATGATCCGCACCTACTTTTAGCTTGTGCAACCGACCCCTCAGTATTATGGCAACAAAATCACTGTGGCATTTTTCGGTCAATAGATAGGGGTATGAATTGGGAAGATGTATCAGATAAAAACGGCATAGTGCATTACGGTTTTGCATTAGCTATTGATGATCAAAATCCGCTTCGTGCGTGGGTTATTCCTGCGCAAAGTGATGAAATGAGGGTTCCGCATGACCTCGCTCTTTGTGTGTGCCGCACAGAAGATGGCGGAGAAACGTGGCATCAATTGCGGAAAGGTTTGCCTCAAAATCATTGTTTTGACATCGTTTTTCGGCACGCGCTCGATATTTCGGGTGAAACTTTAGCATTTGGCACAACAACGGGGAATCTTTATTTGTCTGAAAATGGGGGAAATACGTGGCAAGGTTTAAATCATAATTTAGCAAGGATAGATGTTGTAAAGTTTGTTTTATAAATATAGAAACAAGTAAAGCCGTATGTACTTATTTGAGTACATACGGCTTTACTTGTTTACTTAAATACTTTTATTTCTTAACTGGTTTCAAAAGCAACGTTACTTTTGTGACCGATTCAACTTTGTTTTTTGAGAAAAACAAAGGAAAATAGCGGTCTTTTGCCCACAAATCAAATAAATTTCTATAATTTGGATTGTCTGGATTGCCGGATTGTCCAGGCGAATTTGTACACAAGGTGGCATCCCAATCGCCAGTATCCACAATAATTCTGAACGAAGCCCCAGTTGCTTGATTGGGTGAATCGCCCGTAGAGCCAACAGTTTGGCTATATCCGCCACGTGGGACGGGTCCAACGTCTAAACGTTTTTTCATTTCTGCATGGACAGCATTACTGAGGGGGTGTTTTATCAAAACGTGTTTGTTGTTTTCTTGTCCATATTGCCACTTCGACACGTCACTGCCTAATCGCTTTTCAATGACTGAAAGCGCTGTTTTTAAAGTTTGAATGAGAAAAGAATCGCGACCCGCTGTTGGGTTGTCTCCAAACTTGTCGTCAGGTAAAGTCAACCATGCCACCATTTGTTGGGT